>NZ_WNIF01000007.1:0-265178 GCF_009725845.1 Bombella sp. ESL0378
ATCCCTTCCAGTCTCTACTTATTAACCAATATTCAATTCTCAATGACCACCCAAACAACCCCAGAACTCCCGCCCCAGCGCCGCCGGTAGAGCGCCTTATACCCACACCACAAAACCCACGCAACCCCAAAAAATAGGAAAACTACAAAAAAATTAAAAATCAGGTGTGGAAGGGAGCAGTTCACCGCCATGACGGAAGGGACAAACCCTGATAGCAAGGCCGGTTTGGTCGTCCGTTTCAACCATTAATCCGGCAACTGTGGCTTTGCCAGTGGCTGGTTGAAAGCGGTCTGTTGGGACTTTCTTCAACATTTTACGGATGGCATTTTCTTTTTCCATCCCGATGACGCTGTCATAATCCCCGCACATGCCTGCATCAGTTTGATAGGCCGTGCCACCTTTTAAAATACGATGATCGGCGGTGGGAATATGTGTGTGCGTTCCTACTATCAAGGAGAATCGGCCATCATAATGGTGACCAAAGACCATCTTCTCGCTTGTTGTTTCGGCATGAACATCCAAAATGGCAGCATGAATGGTTCCGCCAAGGCGATGACGTGCGAGAATCGCATCTACAGCGCGGAAGGGATCATCCAGCGCATCCATAAAAATGCGCCCCATTACGTTAATGACCAAAACCTTCCGTCCACATGGCAGAGTTAACACGCAACCACCCTGCCCCGGTGTACCCTCTGGATAATTTGCAGGGCGCACAACTGTGGGAAGCTGGTCTAATTGACCAATTAAATCCTTACGGTCCCACGCATGATTGCCTAATGTGATGACATCAACGCCGCCATCCAGAAGGTCACGCGCAATTTGGGGGGATAGCCCAAAGCCGTGGGAGGCATTTTCAGCATTCGCAATTACGGCATCAAGAGATAGCTGCTCTCGCCAATCCTTCAAACCAGCTAGGACAGCATCACGCCCACTACGACCAACAATATCGCCTAAAAATAAAAGTCTCAAAACATGTCCTTCATGCTGGCTGTCTGGATGATTTCAGAGTCTGTTACGATCATGGGAAGGGGCTGATCATGCTCATCCATCGGAATGTGCGCTTGCTCTTGTTGAGAAAGACCGTACCCTATCAAGCGCGCTTGCGGGTAGAGCGGTAAGGTGCGGTCATAATAACCGCCGCCATAACCAAGCCGCCCCCCTGCTCTATCAAAAGCGACAAGCGGAACGAGTATGACATCCGGCTTACATCGCCGCCCTGTGGGAAAGGACGTGCCAAAACGGCCTCGCCTCATGCGCGTTGTTTCTGTCCAACAGCGGAATATAAGAGGCTGCCCTTTAGGAGGGGTGTGTGGGAGGGCGACCTGATACCCCGCGCGCGCAAGCTGTTTACAAAGGGGGCGTAAATCCACCTCCTCGGGTAAAGGCCATACGGCAGCCACTATGTTTGGTTTTATAGACTGCAAAAGCACTGCAAGACGCGCGATAAGCTGCCGATTTTGCCGTGGTGTGACAAATGGTCTATCGGCAAGGCAGGCCTGCCGAATACGCTGTTTTTGTGCGGAAGATGTAATGCTATCAGGCATAAGCTTGTTCCGTGAAGCCACCTTAGCCGTTGGTCTCATCAGCCCTCCCGGACCTGCTAGGGCAGGTGGGCACCGGTAATAACGTGACCACAGCCACGACAGAGCCAGTTCCCTTGGAAGTGCTTATCGGCCCAGAGGTTGATCGTGCCTGACGCGCTAGGCAGCTTCGTCCCCCATATTGCACTCCTGAGCCGAGATAACAAGGGCGCACCTTAGCTGTGAGGATTAGCCGTTGTTGTAGCAGCAGTTATGCTCTCTTGTGAGGATGTTTTAAGATGCCCCTCTACCCGTTGGAGCAAATTACTTGCTGTAGCGGCAGCATCGGCCAATCGGTCTGACATATGCCGATGAGCTGCTTCTAACTGCTGGCTGCGCGCAAGAGCAGCTTTTTCCTCCGCGGTCATGCGCTTACCTTGTGCCTCATAAAGCTCATCTGCCAGTAATAAAGAAACGAGAAAAAGGGCTTCCTTATCCCCACGCGGTGCCAAGGTCTTACGCACATCCTCCAACCGTTGGCTGATTGATGCGGCGAGGGTTTTAAGATGGCCCTCCTCCCCATCCTGACAGCCAACGATATAGCTTACACCCCCTACTGAAAGTGTTACTTGGGCCATAATGTTACTCCTTCTCTTGCGCACCCATAGGATGAGGTAGGTTATCAGCTGCGAGGACTGCACGCAGTTGGGCTTCCAGACGCTCAATCCGCTTTAATAGCATGCCGCATTTCTCCTCCTGCCGTGTGCGTTCTGCCTCGGCTTGGATTTCCTGCTGCTCCAAGGCGAAGCCAAGCTGAACTAACGCCATCTCCAGCTGTTCAAGGTCAGGATTTTTCTGCATAATGGCTGGTAAAGTCTCCTCTGACACTGATACGCTCCCCCCTGTAAGTATGGCTTTTAAAGATATAATCGCCTTCCATGTGAGAATAACATGACTGATCCTCACAGCACGTCAAGCATCTTTGCTGCTTTTCCACGTCCCTTTCTCACAATCGGCACGCGTCCTCTCTTGCTAGAGATATGCCATCAACGTGGTTCGCGCCCTTTTACCATCCTCTCCCCAGCCTATGCCGGGGCGAGTTTGGGATTGCCTTGGTGGTTGCAGCTTATCACCGACATAGAACACCCCTCCATCTTAGATTGTGGAGCCAACGCCGCCTTGGCCTTAGAGGCCTTACATCGCGGCATAGATGGCGTTATCTGCCGGGACTTTCGCGCCACTATCCCCAAAGCAATGGAAGGACGGCTTGCCTCTATCCGGCCATCTGTAATGCAGCACTGGCAAAATACGCTATAATCTGTCACATCTAATCTATTATGACCGCACCTGACCTCTACCCCATATTGCCCTCGCTCCAACTATTGACGGAGCTTCAAGACCGGCTGCCTCCTATTTTAGAAATGGAGAGCGTAACGGCTTTGCGTTTATGTTTTGATAGAACCTTAAAACACAGCCTGTTAGACTCCCTTCGTCAAATGGTGTGGAGCTATAATGTAGCTCTCATCCTTGCACCATCTGACCTTGGATTACTTTGCGATATTCCCCTTACAGAGATTGATGGGCTGCATCTCTCCCGTCCTGCAGAGGTAAAGACCCTTATTAATCGCAAGGATAAACCCAAAAACTTGCAATTAGGATGTTCATGCCTCACATTAGATGATGCAATGAGTGCTGGGGAGCAAGGTGCAGATTATATCAGCCTCCCCGCTACGGCCCTAACAGCCATTACGCAATGGAGCCTCTTTGCGGAACTCCCCATTGTAGCAGAGCATATTACAGCCGTGGAGGACGGGGCAGCAGCGGCCAAAGCAGGAGCGGATTTTCTAGCAATTCCACTGCATAATGCAGAGGACATCACCACCCGTTTTGTCGAGATAAAAGAGGCTCTCTCTTAAAAAGAGCCTCCCACCCCTCACCGATGCGGCAATACTGAATCAATCACAAGCAACATGCCGTTCGCTTGCTTATATTCGCTCCCCTTCAACATCGCAGAACCATTACGCCCGATGACTTGAATACGCCCATCAGGCAAGGGCTTAAAGAGCAGGTCATAATCCGGGCCCGAGAGGGTTTTAACGCGCACTGTTCCATCCTGTGATCGAGCAGCCCGGCGGCGGATTTTCTTGACATCCCACGACCCTTTAATGATTGTCTGGCCAATCAGCTCGCGAACATAAGTATGGCGTGGACCCTCTGCAAGAGGAGCGACTTGAACGCGGTAATAGGCCTCAAACGGCTTATTAGGGATAGCAAGAACCGTATAATTATCCTCTCCCTCCAAATACTGCCAATAACCTGCCCGCTGTGTTACAACTGCATAATCGGCAAGCTCAATCGCGCTGGCTATATTATCGCTCAATGGGCGATCCTCATACGACATGACTGGCGGGACATGATACGCACTAACTGGGTTAGGTGGCTCATCAGGGCCAGCAGGTTTATATCGCTCATGGATGCTCTCCGCCTCTGGCAGGAAGGTCCCATGTGTAGAGGCTGAGACATCCAACGGGTCTTGGCGGTCGGGCTTATCGCTACAGCCTGCTACAGCGCATAATGCTACAAAAGAGCCAATCAATAACGGTGTTTTACACCGTAGAATCCGGCGCATGCTCAACATCCACCCCCATGCATTTTCCACCCCACAACCTGATCAGACACAAGCTCGAAGGTGGTCTGGCAACTGCTGCTATAATAGCTGGGGGGGATTTCCACACCACCCCAGCCGCCATAGCCGTACCCATAGCCGCCACCCCAGCCCCAATCCCAACCGCCTGTACCGGGGGAATATTGGGTTGTTGTCTCGATATAAGATAAGAAATTATGGCCCTGTGTTTGGTAGCCACGGCTTGGCACGCCAAAACGGCGAATCACATCAACCGAGCTTTGCCCAATCATAGCATTCAACACTTTTGGCCGCTGAATCTCAGGGGTACTACAGGCGGCCAATAAAAGCCCTGCCCCTAAAATAACCAACATCCCCCTATAAGGCTTCATAATGCCCCCTACCCATCACATAATCATCATCACATAACATGCATTACTTAACAGCTTAGCCAAAGAATCGTCTCAAGACGAGGGGCCCCGGTTGCCAACATCACGAGCCGGTCAAACCCTAAGGCGATGCCTGATGTCGGCGGCATATCAGCAAGAGCCGCGAGGAAAGCCTTATCTAACGGCCAATCTTGCTCTGGCGTAAGGGCTAAACGCCGCGTGCGGTCGGCTTCAAAACGCGCTCGTTGTTCGTGAGGGTCGGTTAATTCCTCAAACGCATTGGCTAATTCCATCCCACCAGCATAAAGCTCAAAGCGCAAAGCCACGCGTGGGTCTGCCACGTCCCGCTTAGCAAGGGCGGCTTGTGCGATAGGCCAATGGGTTAGGAAGGTAGGCCGCTCCCGCCCAATAACAGGCTCGATTCTTTCTAACAAAAGGCGGAAGAAAAGATCCTCCCACGTTTCACCCTCTCGTAACGTCACGCCAGCATCATGCGCTAAATGGGCAGCATCATCAGCCGTGGCTAACACATCCACCCCCACGTAACGGGCAAAAGCCTCCTGCATGGTAAGACGCTCAAAAGGCTGGGTGAGGTCTAACACCCCATCTTTATAGGGAAGATGGGGCGGCAAAACTGCACGTAAGAGCTGCTCTGTTTCATCCATCAAAGCCGATAAGCCCGCCCCGGGATGATACCATTCTAGCATGGTAAATTCCGGCATATGCGTGGCACTGCGCTCCCCATTGCGCCACACACGCGCAAGCTGAAACAAAGGCTGCCCCGTAGCAGCGACAAGGCGTTTCATCGCGAATTCGGGACTCGTGTGAAGGTAGCGTGGCTCCGCTGTGCTATCTGGATGCTCCAACAGGCTGCGGAAACAGCGTAGATGCACCTCCTCCCCCGGCGTTGGGACAAGGTAAGGGGTTTCCACCTCCCAATAGCCGCGTCCCTCAAAAAAGGCACGAACAGCACGAACCATCTGGGACCGCCGCTGTAAAAAGGGCAGACGCTCTCTAATCTGGGCAGTGCTTTGGCCCATGATGCCCCCTCTTATTATGAGACGATTGCCTTGCTCCCATCTTGCCGGAATCCGTTCGCCTTCGCTAGAGCAACATTATGCCTGACCCTACCCCCCCCTCAGATAAAACACTCCGCAGCCCACATGCTTTGCTAGAAGCAGGCTTAATTACAGCTGCCCAAAAAGAGGGGCTGGAAGCTGTGGCGCATCATTATGCAACAGCGATTCCTCCTGCATTCCAACAGCTCATCCAAGGCCCTGATGACCCGATTGCTCGGCAAGTCATCCCCGATAAGCGGGAATTGCAAACCCAGCCTCATGAGCAAGCTGACCCGATTGGGGATGATGCCCTCTCCCCCGTGCCGGGTATTGTGCACCGTTATGAGGACCGAGCGTTGCTCAAGCCTTTGCTCATTTGCCCTCTTTATTGTCGCTTCTGCTTCCGGCGGGAGCATGTTGGCCCCGATGGTGGGTTGTTAAGCGATTCCGAGTTAGAAGCGGCGTTCCGCTGGATTGAGGAACATCCTGCCATTCGTGAAATCATCCTCACCGGGGGGGACCCGCTCATGCTCTCCCCGCGCCGGATGACGCATATTATTCAGCGGCTTTCTAACATCAAGCATATAGAGATTATACGGCTCCATAGCCGTGTTCCCGTAGCCGCGCCGGAGCGTATTACCCCCGCTTTGTTGGATGCGTTAGAGACAGACCGCGCTTTATGGGTAGTCATCCATGCTAATCATGAACGTGAGATAACAAAGCAAGCTCGCCACGCTATTCGGCACATATTGGGGCGGGCCATCCCTGTACTATCCCAATCGGTTTTGCTGCGTGGGGTGAATGATACTGAAGAGGCTTTAGAAGGATTGCTCCGGGCCTTAATTGCTGCGCGTGTAAAGCCTTATTATCTGCATCATCTCGATTCTGCCCCCGGTACGGCCCATTTCCATGTCCCTGTTGAGGAAGGACGCGCTTTGCTTGAACGACTCAGGGGCCGCGTCTCTGGGTTAGTATGGCCGACTTATGTTGTGGATATTCCCGGAGGAAAAGGGAAGGTTCCCTTAGGGCCGGATTACCTCATCCCCACTGCCCCAGACCATCACCCTCATGCACGTGGGGTGGATGGAAAACAATATCCCTTCACCTAAAACCCTTGCCCCGCCCCATCGGCACGGCTAGAAGTCATCACGACACGACTTGATCTTTTGCATGCACATCAGGAGCTGACATGAAACAGCAAGCCAACCTCATCCGGGCCGGGCAGGTCATTGAACATAATGGCCGCCGTTGGACCGTCCTTAAACAGCAGATTCTAACACCGGGTAAAGGTGGTGCCTTTATTCAGGTTGAGATGCGCGACCTTGCCAGTGGCAATAAGAGCAACGAGCGTTGGCGCACCGCTGATACAGTCGAGCGTCTGATTACAGAAGATAACGACTACATCTATTCCTACATGGATGGCGATAACATCGTCCTGATGGACCCAGAGACCTTTGAGCAAACCATGCTGCCAAAGGATATTTTGGGTGACCAGCTTCCCTTCTTGCAAGATAACATGACCATCAGCGTCAAGCTGGTAGAAGGCGACCCGGTGGCTGTAACACTTCCGCCGCAAGTCACGTTGGAAATTGCCGAGGCTGACCCTGTTGTAAAAGGCCAGACGGCAAGCTCCTCCTACAAGCCGGCTATGCTCTCCAACGGTGTGAAGGTCATGGTTCCGCCTTTCATCGAAGCGGGTGAGCGCATTGTTGTGCGTACAGAAGATGCCACTTACGTTGAGCGTGCCAAGGACTAATCATGCGCCTCTCTCCCCATATGGCCGTCATGCAGAATGCTGCACAAAAGGCTGCGCGTTCTCTCCTGCGTGACTTCACCGAGGTTGAACAACTTCAGGTTAGCATTAAAGGGCCGGGGGACTTTGTCTCCCAAGCCGATATGCGCGCTGAAAAGACCATCCGTGAAGAGCTGGCCCGCGCTCGCCCCGGCTATGCCTTCCTCATGGAAGAAAGCGGGGCCTCAGGTGGTGAGAACTGGACATGGCGTTGGATTGTTGACCCGTTAGATGGGACAACAAACTTCCTCCACGGGATTCCGCATTGGGCGATTTCCATCGCACTGCAACGCCGCCATCCCAGTGGGGAGGTCGAGCTTGTGGCTGCTGTGGTCTATAACCCGGCCTCTCATGAGATGTTCTGGGCGGAAAAAGGCATTGGGGCGTATCTCAATGAGCGGCGCATCCGTGTCTCTGCGCGGCGCAAACTGGCTGAGGCTGTGTTCGCTACGGGGATTCCCTTTGCCAAAGTCCCTGCTCATCATCGGTTGCCTTTTGGCCGTGTTCTGAGCAGCCTTATGCCAAAGGTAGCGGGCATCCGCCGTTGTGGGGCCGCGGCGTTGGACCTCGCTTGGCTCGCCGCAGGCCGCTATGAGGGCTATTGGGAGTTGGGACTAAAGCCATGGGACTGCGCGGCGGGGCTTTTACTCGTCCGTGAAGCGGGTGGCCACGCAACTGATGACCAAGGGCGTGACCTCGGTGCACTTGATGATGATGTGAATGTTGTGGCAGGGAACCAACACTTCCACGCACCCCTGCGGGAATTGGTCCATAACGCTATTACACAATCCTAACCCGCTCGTGCTGTATATAGGAGCGCGTATTCTGCTTCTGCATCTCTATAAAGATTGCAGGATGCCGCTCCCCCGCATAAGATGGCGTTGATATGATAAATAGGCTGGCTTTCCTTCCCGTTCTCTTATGCGCACTCCTCCTTTTAGGAAGGGGCTTCCCTATGGCGTGGGCGCAAGTTTCGACCAATATGGACGCTTTGCCCTCAGCAGCGGTGTCCTCATCTCATCATGCACCGGTTGGCCATAAACAACGCAAGGTGGCGCATGCTCAAAACACAACCAATTCCCAGCCGCCTGCAAAAGCAAAAGCAACGCCAGCCCCTACACCAGCGGGCTATTCTCGTAAATTAGACATCCCCGCTAAAGCTCCAACACCTACAGTTATCACGCCACCCCCCTTCCCAGTTGCACTCCATCCGCCTGTTCCTGCGGCAACGGTCGTGCCTGCTGCCACAAGCCATAGCCATACAGAGCCTTTGCAGGGTGGGGCCTTGCGCGTGTTATTCGACCCTAATAGCGCAGATTTAAATGAGGAAACAATTGAAGCTGTCCGTCATTATGCCCAGAGCATGGCTCCCAAAACTGAGGTACGGTTTATCCTGCATAGCTATGCCAATGTGCCGGGCAACGATATTTCCATGCCGCGCCGGTTGGCTCTCTCCCGAGCTTTAGCGATTCGTGGATTGCTTGTGCAGAATGGCATCGCAACAACGCGAATCTACCCTATTGCTCAAGGTCGCCCTACGGCAGATGATACAGCCCCAACCGAGCGGCTTGATATACGCCCTGAGAGCAACCCTCCTCCGGTAGAGACCCCTCTATCAGCCGACCAGCCCTCTAATGAGAAAACTCCAAAACCATGACGCATCCTACCCGCTATCTTGTTCGCATTTGTGTCTTTCTCCTCGTCATTATCGCTGTGGTCTTCGCCCTGCGCGATATATTGATTCATGCTTTTATGGTGAATCCGGGGCTAAACGGGGTCATTATCGCCATTCTCCTTTTAGGCATCGCTTGGAACCTCCATCTCACCTTGCGCCTTATCCCGGAGGTTCGCTGGGTTACAATTCTCCAACAGCCTCGTGAGGGGCTGCGTGTGCCAGAACCACCACTGCTTCTAGCCCCTATGGCACGCTTGCTCCGCGCACGGCGGGAGGAAAACCCCAAGCTGACCCTCTCTACCCACACAACCCGCGCTATGTTGGAGAGCCTTGAGGCCCGCATGGATGAAGGGCGCGATATCTCCCGCTATATTACGCAGCTTCTTGTATTTCTGGGGCTTTTAGGGACGTTCTATGGCTTAATCCTCACGGTGCGTTCTGTAGCGGATGTGATTAGTGCTATGCCCTCTGGCGGAGCAGACCTTGCAGGTATGTTCGATCATATCAAGATGGGCCTAACCAAGCCTCTCATGGGGATGTCCACCGCCTTTTCAGCATCGATGTTCGGATTAGCGGGATCGTTAATTCTCGGCTTTTTGGATCTTACCTCCGGCCAAGCGCAAAACCGTTTTGCTAATGAGATTGAGGAATGGTTGGCTGACCTGACATTTCTGGACACACCAGCCGAAAATACACCCAATGCCACGCAGAAAGACCCACAAACAGAGGACGCTATCCGTGCTGGTAATGTGGCTATCCTCCGTAAGCTGGATGAGCTAAACGCCACGCTACGCCATCTGCGCGAGCCAACACGCCAGCCTCTCGCCCCCTTAGAGGAGATGCTCTACCAGCTTGATGAGAATAATCAGGCGACTTTGCACATATTGCAAAACTTAAACAACAACATCAAACAACATCATGCAGAAGACCCCTCTATGACACATCTTGTCCAAGAGATGGGGCAGAAACTAACCAGCCTGCGCAGCGATATTGCTCATTTATTCCAGCGGGATCATAAAACGCGCTCCACCCAGCGTAGGGAAGATTAAGCCATGGCCCGCCGCAGACGTCACCTTGGTGCCATCAACGCATGGCCGGGCTATGTGGATGCTCTGTCCTCGTTATTGATGGTCGTCACATTTGTTTTGCTCGTCTTTATTTTGGGGCAAGAGTTCCTCTCCGCCACGATTGCTCAAAAAGAGCGTAGTTTGGATAGCCTCCGCCAAGACCTTACTAAATTGAGCCAGATGCTCTCTCTTAGTGAAGGGAAAGTCCAAACCCTCAATAAAACGAGCCAAGAGCAAAAGCAGCTCATCGCAACACTCAATACCACATTGGATGAAAAACAACGTGCGCTGACTGCGATGGAGGAACATTCTCATGTTGTAGAAGGAGCACAGCTTGGCAGTATTGCCGCTCTTTCCTCCCAAGTGGCAGAGTTGACACATCAGCTCCAAGCGATTGCGGCAGCGTTGGAAATAGAGAAAAAGAACGAGGCGGATAAAGATGCCCAACTTGCCGCTTTAGGACAGAAGCTCAATATTGCGTTGGCGAATAAGGTCAACCAATTACAACGCTATCGGTCAGTCTTTTTTGGGCGGTTGCGTGATCTTCTTAAAAACCAACCGGGCATTGAGATTGTGGGGGACCGTTTTGTCTTTCGCTCTGAAGTCCTCTTTCCTAGTGGCAGTGCTGAGCTGACACCGGCAGGGCGGCGGGAGATTCTGACCCTTGCCCATACATTCCGCGAGGTCGCCGCAACCATTCCTGCTGATATACCGTGGATTCTGCGCGTGGATGGCCATGCTGACCGCCAGCCAATTCATTCTACCTCTACCAGTAATTGGGAGCTTTCTGCCGCACGGGCTATTACGGTGGTGAAAACCTTAATCCTCAACGGGGTGGACGCACACCATATCGCAGCAACGGCTTTCTCTAACTATCAACCATTGGACCATGGGAGCAGTGCTGAAGCTCTAGCCCGTAATCGCCGGATTGAGTTCCGCCTCACAGACCGCTAACCCCTCCCTTTAATGCTGACAGAAGCCTCCAAATCACCTAATTAGGGCGTCATGACCGACACACCGCTTTCTCTCATTCGTAATTTTTCCATCATCGCGCATATCGACCACGGTAAATCTACCTTGGCGGACCGGCTTATTGAGGCATGTGGGGCTCTTACCGCACGCGAGATGAAGGGCCAAGTTCTTGATTCTATGGAGCTAGAGCAAGAGCGTGGCATTACCATCAAGGCCCAGACCGTCCGGCTGACATACCCGGCAAAGGATGGCAATGTTTACGTCCTCAACCTCATGGACACACCCGGTCATGTGGATTTTGCTTATGAGGTCAGCCGCTCTTTAGCGGCATGTGAAGGCTCGCTTTTGGTGGTTGATGCCTCCCAAGGGGTGGAGGCACAAACACTCGCCAATGTGTATCAAGCCATTGATGCTAACCATGAGATTGTCCCCGTCCTCAATAAGATTGACCTCCCCGCGGCAGAGCCAGAGCGTGTACGCGCCCAGATTGAGGAAGTTGTCGGCATCCCCGCTGATGATGCTGTGGAGATTAGTGCCAAAACAGGCTTGAATATTGAGGGCGTTTTGGAGGCCCTCGTCCAACGTCTGCCTGCCCCTAAAGGCGATGCAGAAGCCCCTTTACAAGGGCTATTGGTGGATAGTTGGTATGATAGCTATCTCGGTGTGATTATCCTCGTGCGGATTAAGGAAGGGCGGCTGAAACGCGGCGATAAAATCCGCATGATGCAAACGGGGGCCACCTATCATGTGGACCAGGTTGGTGTGTTCCTCCCCAAAATGAAGCCTGTGGACTCCTTAGGGCCGGGGGAGATGGGCTACATCAATGCCGCGATTAAGACTGTGGCAGATTGCAATGTGGGCGATACCATCACGCTCGATAACCGCCCAGCAGAAAAAGCCCTCCCCGGCTTTAAGCCCTCCATCCCCGTTGTATGGTGTGGGCTCTTCCCTGTCGATGCGGATGATTTTGATAAGCTACGCACAAGCTTGGGTAAGTTGCGCCTTAATGATGCGTCCTTCCATTTTGAGGCAGAGACTTCGGCCGCTTTGGGGTTTGGCTTCCGTTGCGGGTTCCTCGGTTTGCTGCATTTGGAGATTATCCAAGAACGTCTCTCGCGTGAGTTTAATCTCGACCTCATCGCAACAGCCCCCTCTGTTGTTTATAAAATGCACATGAATAATGGCTCTGTCGAAGAGCTGCATAACCCCGCTGATATGCCGGAAATCAGCAAGATTGATTATATTGAGGAACCGTGGATTAAGGCCTCTATTCTCGTTCGTGATGAATATTTAGGCTCTGTCCTCACCCTCTGTACCGAGCGGCGCGGTGTGCAAATAGACCTCACCTATGTGGGGGACCGAGCAATGGCGGTGTATCGTCTACCGCTCAATGAGGTAGTGTTTGATTTTTATGACCGGTTGAAGTCCCTCACACGCGGTTATGCCTCTTTTGAATATCAAATGGATGGGTATGAGGAGAGCGACCTCGTCCGCATTTCCATCCTTGTCAATCATGAGCCCGTTGATGCGCTCTCCTTCATCGCCCATCGCACAGTGGCGGAATCCCGTGGCCGCGCTATTTGTGCGAAATTGAAGGACCTCATCCCCCGCCAACTCTTTAAAATCGCCATCCAAGCCTCTATTGGCTCCAAGGTTATTGCGCGTGAGACTTTGGGGGCATTGTCTAAAGACGTAACGGCTAAATGTTATGGCGGTGATATTTCCCGTAAGCGCAAATTGTTGGAGAAGCAAAAGGAAGGGAAAAAACGTATGCGGCAATTCGGGAAGGTCGAAATCCCACAAAGTGCCTTCCTCGCTGCTTTGAAGATGGATTAGCCCATGCCCCGCACAGCCGCTCTCCTTTGCATCCATAATGAAGCGCATAGACTTCCTTGGTGGATGGCACATCACCTCGCATTAGGCTTTTCTGCCCTTTTAGTGTGTGATGACCATTCCACCGACGGTAGCCGAGAACTGCTCACACAAGCCGCACGCCATTATGATATTCGCATTATAGAGACAGACGCGCAGGACACTGACGCGCTACACCGCCGTGAGGCAGGGCTCAACAGCCTTATTCAACGCGAGCATGAACATTTTGATTGGATGCTCCCCCTCGCGATTGATGAATATTTCCTACCAACTCAAAGCACCCTCTCCGCCTTTTTTGCCGATATAGAGCAGCATATGGGGACGGAGGCGTTTCTTCAAACCGCATCCATCCCTATAAATTGGTGCATTATGGGGCTTGGAAAATGGCATAACCAATCCTTAACTGGCCCTATTCCACATCCTCGTGCGCTCTTTACTACCCATGCGGTGGAGAATTTTACTGACCATCGTGTTACACGGGATTTTTTCCGCCCCACGGCTAATCAAACACTTCCTAATCCTTTTGCACGGTTACAAACCCCACCGAATTGGTCCAAAGCGCGCATCCTCCATGATGCCGCAGCCAATAGCCACACCCCTCAGACCCGCCGTTATTTTGACCGCAACGAACATAGTTTCCCTCAAGGGCAACAACATCTCTCACAAAGTCTGACAATCGCAGCGCGCTTTATACAGGGTCTTATTGCGGGAGAGTGCTACGCCCTCCAAAATCAAGACGAGCTAAAAGCCTCTCACAACCCTTCGTCTAAAACTAAAACACCGCCTATGTTGGCCCGCTTTCAACTATGCTGTGGAGAGACTGTGCTAGCCCTCCATACAAAGCAGCATATTATTCGGCTCTATAACAAAGAAGAACTCCTTACCGAGACTGACCTCATACCGCTACAACTGCTTCAAAATCTAGATACCCCAAATATCGCATGGCTTTATGCAGATGCGCTCTCACCTCTGCCTTACATACCTGTTGCTGCACCGCATGCCCTTCATCCCTCCTCATTGCTGGCGTGCATAGCCTTAGAGCTAACACCACAAGGCGAAAATATGAGGCTGCGACTCCGCTCTACCGGGCAAGCATTATTGGGGGATTCCTCTCAGCACTTTACCTTAAAACCACTGCCTCAACCGCCCATGCCAGATAAGGTAGACTCCGCCTTCCAACATTTCCTTGCTTATGGGATGAGTGCCGCTGGGCTAAAAGCGGCCATTTATCATAGCCGTTGGCTCTCGCCTTCTGTCATTGGGGCGATTTATGCTCAACTTCCCGCGCAAGAGGCACGCAGCCTGTTCTCGCCATTAATGTATCGGCTTTTCCATAACGGGACACGCTCGTAACCTGACCCTACTGCGCTGGAGTGATGCCTGTGTTACGATCCCATCTTGATCGCTTTTTCCACATCACGCAGCGACACTCTACCATCTCGCGAGAGGTTATAGCCGGGCTAACTATTTTTGGCTCTATGGCGTATATTATGGCCGTCAATCCGGCTGTTCTCGCCGCGGCGGGGCTCGCCCGCCATGATATGGTCATGACAACCATTGCGGGGGCTGTGGCAGGGACGCTCATCATGGCTCTATGGGCACGACTTCCCTTAGCCCTCGCTCCGGCTATGAGCAGTAATGTCCTCTTTGCGCAAGTTATTGTTCAACAAGCGCATGTTAATCCTGCTACAGCCTTTACCATTGTTCTCTTTAGTGGGCTGTGCTTTACGCTCTTATCCATCACAAAATTACGCCTGACGATTATACATAGTTTTCCAACCAGTATTATATTGGGGATTCAAGTCGCTATTGGAGCTTTTATTGCACGAATTGGCTTAATTGAGGCCGGTATAGCCATTCCTTCCCCCAGCGGGCTTAGCTTTGCCTCACTTGCTCATCCTTCCGTCATCCTCGCTTTAATGGGGATTTTACTCTGCCTCCTCCTCCAATTATTACGCATTCCGGCGGGGTTACTCCTTACTATGGCAGGTCTTACCCTAATAGGGATGGTCGTCCCCGGTATGGATGGGCGCACACTGACCCACTTACCGCCCCATATATTAGACTGGCCCCATTACCCACGTCATCTTCTCTTTCCTTTTGATTTTAAAGATTTTTTCCAGCATTTAGGGTTGGTTCTACCCATTACACTATATGTCCTCCTGAGTGATTTCTTTGATGCTACAGGCACAATGCTCACTGTCACCCGTCATGCCGGGTTATCCGGCACAAAAGAACATCCAGATCTTGACCCACGCGCCTTTACTGCTGATGGAGCGGCAAGCGTTATAGGGGCCTTGTTAGGGACCTGCACCGTCTCTGCTTATTTGGAAAGCTTAACAGGGGCTGAGGCTGGCGGACGCACAGGTCTAAGTGCGCTCATTGTGGCTATTCTATTTGCTGCTTCTTGCGTATTCTGGCCACTCCTAACCGCTATCCCTGCCATAGCCACAGCCCCTGTACTTGTTTTTGTCGGCATCATGATGTTGAGCCATTTAAGAGACCTTCCCTCCGCCATGGAGGACGCATTTCCACCACTTTGTATGCTGCTTATCACCGTTGTAACGGGTAATTTTATGCTCTCTTTAGCCTGTGGGATGCTGCTTTACACCGCAACGGCCCTTATAAAAGGGAAGGCTCGTACGTTACCACCTATCATCTGGGGGCTGGATGGCGCGTTCTTGTGCTATATGGTTTTGCAAAGTCGTTTTTAACCTATCGTAAAATAAAACGCTCTTAAGTCTTGCCAAAGCCCCCCCATCACGCATTATCATGCCCGCATATATCAAACAGTCTGTGATCTTGCTAAACAACGAGGAACAGGGGTGGAAAAAATCTCCATATCCCTGTAATGGCCTGTAAGTTTCATGCTCTGAACCCTACTTGGATAGTCGTGCCCCGCTTTATGACATCTGCTAAACAAAACACTACACCGCTCCGTCAACTCTCCTTTGAGGCGGCCCTTGCCGAGCTTGAGCAGATTGTACGTGGGTTAGAAACAGGGCAGATGAAGTTGGAAGATGCCATCTCTGCTTATGAACGCGGTGCCGCCCTACGCCGCCATTGTGAAGAACGGCTTGCCGAGGCAGAAATGCGCGTTAAGGCCATCGTCCAGAAAGCGGATGGTTCCCTCTCTGAGGACAGTTTTGACCCTACAGAAAAACCAGCCGCCGCCCCTCGTAAGAAAAAGGCTGCCGCCCCCTCTCCTACATCACGAGATGACCATTGGGACTCTAAGGCTGGCCCAGATGATGAGATTCCCTTCTAATGATGCAGCCTATCTATACCACCATGCCCCACATCAAGGAGACCCCCCAATGACCGATAGCCACGCCCTCCCTCTCAAGGATGCTTTACGCTTGGCCTGTCGGGATATTGAGGCCAGCATTGATGCGCTCCTCCCTCCTGTGCCGGGTGATGAATCCTTGCTCATTGAGGCCATGCGCTATGCGGCCCTTAATGGGGGGAAACGCCTGAGAGGCTTCTTAGTATTAGAAACAGCCGCCCTTTTTGGGGCATCGCGTGAGGCAGCCTTGCGCGTTGCGGCCTCTGTAGAGTTCCTCCATGCTTATTCCCTCGTCCATGACGACCTCCCCGCCATGGATGATGATGACCTTCGCCGGGGCCAACCTTCTACACATAAAAAGTTTAATGAGGCGTTCGCGATCCTCGCTGGCGATGCTTTGCAGACTAGCGCGTTTGAGGTTCTTTTAGAGCCTGCTACCAGCCCAGACCCTGCCATCCGCGCTGACCTTGCCCTCGCCCTTGCGCGTGCCTCTGGCAGTGCTGGGATGGTTGGGGGCCAGGTCATTGATATTCGTGGGGAAGGCAAGGCCCTCCCGCTAGAGCAGGTCCAACGCCTCCATGCTATGAAGACCGGTGCACTCATCCGCTATTCTGCTGAGGCGGGAGCGATTTTAGCCGGTCTTGCTGCTAATGACCCACAGCGTAAGGCCATCATCCGCTATGGGGCGGATTTAGGTACAGCCTTCCAAGTCGCTGATGATATTCTTGATACCACCGCCAGTACGGAAGAGCTTGGCAAAACCGCTGGTAAAGATGAAGATGCCTGCAAATCCAACTATGTGGCTTTATTAGGTATTGAAGGGGCACGTAAAGAAGCCCACCGTCTCAGCGAGCAAGCCCGCCAGGCTCTCTCCTCCTTTGGCCCGCAAGCTGATACACTCCGCGCCCTTGCTGCCTATTTTATCGAACGCAGGAATTAATCGTCCATGAGCATGTCTTCCTCCATCCCGACCATGGGCCGTTATCCTCTTTTGGACCGGGTAAACACACCGGCGGACATGAAGAATCTCTCCACCGAGCAGCTCCGTACATTAGCTGAGGAGTTACGGTCGGAGACGATTAACGCCGTCTCCACCACAGGGGGGCATTTAGGGGCCTCCCTTGGTGTGGTTGAGCTGACTGTGGCTCTCCATGCTGTGTTTAACACACCCGATGACCGCATTATCTGGGATGTTGGCCACCAAGCTTATCCGCATAAGATTCTCACAGGGCGGCGGCCGCAAATCCGCACTCTGCGCCAGCCGGGTGGTTTGTCCGGTTTTACCCGCCGCTCCGAAAGCCCTTACGATCCCTTTGGTGCAGCACATTCCTCCACCTCCATCTCCGCAGGGCTAGGGATGGCTGTGGCTCATCATCTTTATGCAGAGGATCATCCCGCTTATCGGGAGCGGAATGTTATTTCCATCATCGGGGATGGCTCTATCTCCGCCGGTATGGCTTATGAAGCCATGAATAATGCCGGGGCTATGGGGGGCAAAGGGGCAGAGCGTCTCATTGTCATCCTCAATGATAATGAGATGTCCATTGCGCCTCCTGTTGGGGCAATGTCCAATTATCTGACCCGGCTCATGTCCTCCCGCCGCTTCCTCACCTTGCGGGATTTAGCCGGTAGGCTTGCCAAACGCCTCCCCTCCAGCATTGAGCGGACCGCGAAACGTGCGGAAGAATATGCCCGTGGTATGATTACGGGCGGCACGCTGTTTGAGGAGCTTGGTTTTTATTATGTCGGCCCTGTTGATGGCCATGACATGAACCAACTTGTCCCGATTTTACGCAATCTTCGCGATGCCGAGAATAAAGGGCCGGTCCTCCTCCATGTCATCACAGAAAAGGGGCGTGGGTATAAGCCTGCCGAATCCGCTGGTGATAAATATCATGCGGTTTCCCGCTTTAATGTCGAGACAGGTGAGCAGAAAAAAGGCCCTGCTGGCCCGCCATCTTATACCAATATCTTCTCCCGTGAGTTGCTGCATCGTGCCAAGCAGGATGAGAAGGTTGTAGCCATTACAGCGGCTATGCCCTCTGGCACGGGGCTCGACAAAATGGCCCAGCATTATCCAGAGCGTTATTTTGATGTCGGCATTGCAGAGCAACACGCTGTCACATTTGCTGCGGGTATGGCTAGCGAGGGGATGCGGCCTTTCTGTGCCATTTATTCCACCTTCCTCCAACGTGCTTATGACCAAGTCATGCATGATGTCGCCTTGCAGAATCTTCCAGTCCGTTTTGCGGTGGACCGTGCTGGGCTAGTCGGTGCGGATGGGGCAACCCATGCCGGGTCTTTCGACCTCAATTACCTCTGTTGCCTGCCTAATATGACTGTCATGGCCCCCTCTGATGAGGTGGAGCTTTTGCATATGACAGCCACCGCATGGGCCCATGATAGCGGGCCGATTGCCCTACGCTACCCGCGTGGCTCCGGCTTAGGGCTAGACCTCCCAGAGGAAGGCCAGATTTTAGACATCGGCAAGGGGCGCATTGTTCGTGCCTCTGAGGGGGAAGGTGTGGCCATTCTCTCCCTCGGCACACGTTTGCAAGAGGCTCTCAAAGCTGCTGATACACTCGCTGCGGAAGGGATTGCGGTTACCGTAGCGGATGCTCGTTTTGCTAAGCCTGTTGATGGCGCCTTAATTGAGGCCCTCGCCCGCCAACATAAAGTATTCCTCACATTAGAGGAGGGCGCGCCCGGTGGCTTCAGCACGCAGGTGGTGGAGCATCTCGCCGCAACGGGGTTGCTAGACCATGTACGCTTCCGCCCTATGGCGTTGCCTGATACATGGATCGACCACAACACGCCTGAGGCCCAATATGAAGAAGCTGGTCTTACAGCTCATCATATTGCTGAGCTGGCACGCCACGCTCTCGCTGGGAAGGCCAAAGCTTAATGGCCAAACGCCGTGCCGACCAACTCCTTGTTGAGCGAGGATTGGTGGAAACACGCAGCCGCGCGCAAGCCCTCATCATGGCCGGGTTGGTCTATGCAGGGCCACACGGGGATAAGCCTGTCAAAAAAGCGGGAGACCAACTCCCCGATGATATGGCTTTAACCCTTAAAGGGCAGGACCATCCATGGGTCTCGCGCGGGGGGCTGAAATTAGCACACGCCTTGGAGCATTTCCCCCTCTCCACAGAGGGGAAAATCGCCGTTGATGTAGGGGCCTCAACGGGTGGATTTACTGATGTTCTGCTCCAAAATGGGGCGGCGCGTGTTTATGCTGTTGATGTAGGCCATGGCCAACTCGCTTGGAAAATCCGCTCTGATGAGCGTGTTGTAGTGTTGGAGAAAACCAATGCCCGTCATCTCAGCAAAGAGCATATCCCAGAGGCCCCGGATATTATCGTTTGCGATGCCAGCTTTATTAGCCTCAAAACCGTGCTTGCCCCAGCCTTAGAGATGGCCAAACCCGGCGCATGGGCTGTTGCGCTCATCAAACCGCAATTTGAGGCCGGGCGTGCGGATGTTGGCCCTAAAGGGGTTGTGCGAGACCCGGCGGTGCATGAGCGCGTGTGCCAAGAGATTCACACTTGGTTTGCTGCCCTCCCCGGTTGGACGATTCTAGGCCTTGTCCCAAGCCCCATCACTGGGCCGGAGGGGAATAAAGAGTTCCTCATCGCTGCCCGTAAAAAGGCAGGCTAAACCGCCCGACTCCCCGTCAATTATCTGGCCCTTTCCGGCCCCTCCATGTTATGAGCCACCACCATGACTCACCCGGCCCCCTCCTCCCCGCTTGCCTCTGATGCTGTCGCTGCCCTCAATGAGAGTGAGCGCAAACGCATCGAGGCCAAATCCGCTCTCTTTGCCCCGCCTACCCCCATCACAGAAGATGGCCGCCGCGAGCTTGTTGGCCTCTCACGGGAGGAGCTGGCAGACGTGCTGGTCGAGATTGGGGAGAAACCCTTCCGCGCTAAACAGCTTTGGCATTGGATATATCATCAAGGTGTGACGGATTTCTCCCGCATGTCCACCATTGCCAAGCCCCTGCAAGCGAAGTTGGAGCAGCATTTCATCGTCGGTCGCCCCAGCGTGACGACTCAGCAGACCTCCAAGGACGATACGCGTAAGTTTCTCTTTCGCTTCCGTGATGGGCAAGAGGCCGAGACGGTTTACATCCCCGACCGGCGCGAGGACCGTGGTGCAGTGTGTATTTCCTCCCAAGTGGGATGCACGCTCTCTTGCAGCTTTTGCCATACAGGGACGCAAAAGCTCGTCCGTAATTTGGGAGCGGCGGAAATTGTCGGGCAATTTATGGCCGCACGGGATAGTTATGGGGAATGGCCCAGCCCCAAAGGGGACACGCCGCGTCTGCTCTCCACCATTGTGCTGATGGGTATGGGCGAGCCGCTTTATAATTATGAGAATGTTGCCAAAGCGATGAAAATCATCATGGATGGGGAAGGCATCGCCCTCTCCCGCCGGCGCATTACGCTCTCAACCTCCGGCGTGGTGCCGATGATGGATCGCTGTGGGGATGAGCTGGGGATTAACCTTGCCATCTCCCTTCATGCTGTCCGCAATGACCTTCGCGATCAACTTGTCCCGTTGAACCGAAAATACCCGATTGAGGAGCTTATCGCGGCATGCCATCGTTATCCTGCAGCCTCAAACTCCCGCCGCATCACCTTTGAATATATCATGATCCGCGATGTCAATGATAGCGATGCCGAAGCGCGGGAGTTAGTACGGCTCATCCGTGGGTTGCCCGCCAAGGTGAATCTCATCCCCTTTAACCCTTGGCCGGGGTCGGAGTTCCGCCCCTCTACGAGAGAGCGTTTGGCTAGTTTTGCCCAAATTGTGATGGATGCAGGCTATGCAGCCCCCATCCGTATGCCGCGCGGGAAGGATATTCTCGCCGCTTGTGGGCAGCTTAAAACCCAAAGTGAGCGGCAAAGACAGGCCCGGGCCACGCCTTAAAAGGCTAGCCTCTGGCCCAACGGCCTGACACCTGTTACAAGAGCGTTATCGCGTAACGACAGTCGGTTTCTGTTTTTTCAGCAGAGGATATAGAGCAATCATGGGCAAAGCCTCAGGCATTAAGAAAGTTGTTCTGGCTTATTCTGGCGGGTTGGATACATCAGTTATCCTCCGCTGGTTACAAGAGCATTATGGCTGCGAGGTCGTCACCTTCACAGCGGACCTTGGCCAAGGTGAGGAGCTAGAGCCAGCTCGCCGTAAGGCTGAATCCCTCGGCGTAAAAGAGATTTTTGTTGAGGATTTGCGGGAGACCTTCGTTAAGGATTACGTCTTCCCCATGTTCCGCGCTAATACGGTGTATGAGGGGCAATATTTGCTCGGCACCTCCATTGCCCGTCCCCTCATCTCTAAACGGCAGATTGAGATTGCCGAGGCTGTGGGGGCTGATGCCGTAGCCCATGGGGCCACCGGCAAGGGGAATGACCAAGTCCGCTTCGAACTAGCTTATTACGCTCTTAAACCTGATGTAAAAGTCATCGCTCCTTGGCGGGAATGGGACCTAACCTCCCGCACGAAGCTGCTCGACTTCGCCGAGAAGAATCAAATCCCCGTCACAAAAGATAAGCGCGGTGAAGCTCCGTTCTCTGTCGATGCGAACCTGCTGCACTCCTCCTCTGAAGGGAAGATTCTGGAGGACCCCTCCCTCCCGCCTGATGAGATTGTCTTCCAACGCACAATCTCTCCAGAAGCTGCACCGGATAAAGCAACAGAAATCACCATCGACTTCAAACATGGTGACCCAGTCGCTATTAATGGTGAGGCCCTCTCCCCGGCTAACTTGCTGGCCCGCCTCAATGAGCTTGGCAAAGCTAACGGTATTGGTCGCCTTGATATTGTGGAAAACCGCTTTGTTGGCATGAAGTCCCGTGGGATTTACGAGACACCCGGTGGAACGATTCTGCTCCAAGCTCATCGCTCTATGGAATCCATCACGCTGGATCGTGAAGCTGCGCATCTCAAAGATAGCATCATGCCGCGCTATGCAGAGCTGATTTATAACGGCCTGTGGTTCTCCCCAGAGCGTCACATGCTCCAAGCCCTGATTGATAGCAGCCAGAAATCCGTTAATGGGCGCGTCCGGCTGAAGCTTTATAAAGGGAATGTCATCTGCGTGGGTCGGGAAAGCCCCGATAGCCTTTATGATGCGCGTGTTGTTACCTTTGAGGATGATGAAGGCGCCTATAATCAGGTCGATGCACAAGGCTTTATCCGCCTCAATGCGCTACGCTTGCGCTTGGGTGCGAATAAAGGGCGGCGCGGCGGCACCCCCTAAGCCATGTCCTTGTTGGTCGTCTTCATAGAGAGGCATTTTATGTCCCATTCCCTGCGTTCTTTCTTCCGTTATTTGCCAATATGTATCCTCGCGGGCCTTATTGGGCTGGCGGGCTGTGCAGGCAAACCAAAACAGGAATTAAGCCCTCAGCAGTTTATGGATCAGGTCTATAAACAACCCGGTGTGCATAAGCAGCCTGATGGTCTGGCCTATAAAATCCTAAAATCTGGCCCTAAAGATTCCCCTCATCCCCAAAAGGGGGGCACGATGATGATCATCTATGAAGGCCGCTTACCTGACGGTGGCATTTTCGATTCCTCAGAGATGCACACAGGGGCCGCTTATATGGAAATGCCCCTTGATGGTGTGATTGAGGGATGGATGGAGGGCCTCCCCCTCATGCGTGTTGGCGATGTGTGGGAGCTCTATGTACCGCCTAAATTAGGCTATGGTAAACGCTCCATGGGGGTTATCCCCCCCAATAGCCCGCTCATCTTCAAAATCCAGCTTCTCGGTGTTGAGGATGATGCAGGCTTACAATAATAAAGCCTATCCTTTATCAGCACCATAATGAGAGCTTTTGCCGCCCCCTTCCATACCAAGCGGGGCGGCTTTTATCGTCTCCTCCCCCTTTTTTAATTCAGGACCATGCTCATGCAGCGCGTTTTCTCAGGGATTCAGCCGACAGGTATCCCCCATCTTGGTAATTATCTTGGGGCCATTCGTAACTGGGTTACCTTGCAAAAGGACCATGATTGCCTCTTTTGCCTCGTGGATATGCACTCCCTCACCATGCCATGGTCACCAGAAGCTTTGCGGGAGCAGACCTTAGCCTCCACCGCCTGCTTACTCGCCTCTGGCATCGACCCAACCCGCCTTTACAATCAATCTGCCGTTAGTGCCCATGCACGGCTAGGCTGGATTTTTAACTGCGTCTCCCGCCTTGGTTGGCTAAACCGCATGACGCAATTTAAGGATAAAGCGGGAAAGAATCGCGAGAATCACTCCGCAGGGCTTTATGTCTATCCCAACCTTATGGCGGCCGATATTCTCGCCTTCCATGCTACGCGCGTGCCTGTAGGGGACGACCAACGCCAACATCTGGAATTAGCTAACGATATTGGCCAAAAGTTTAATCATGACATGGGCGTTGAGTTCTTCCCACAAATTGAGCCTCTCATCCCCCCCCATGCTGCCCGTGTGATGAGCTTACGCGATGGCAGTAAGAAGATGTCCAAGTCCGACCCATCGGCCCAAAGCCGCATTGTGCTGAATGACACAGCGGACGAAATTGCGCAGAAAATCCGCAAAGCCCGTACCGATGCAGAGCCTTTACCAAGCGAGGAAGCGGGGCTAGAGGGCCGCGCAGAAGCCCGTAATTTGCTGACCATCTATGCTGCTATGTCCAACACATCCTTAGCGGATGTCCTAAACCAATTTGCAGGCCAAGGCTTTGGGACCTTTAAGCAAGCCTTAGCGGACCTGTTGGTAGAGACACTAGCCCCCGTTGCGGAGGAAACGCGCCGCCTGATGGATGATAAGGGCCATCTTCTCAATGTATTGCGCCAAGGGGCAGACCGGGCCCGCGCCGTGTCTGAACCGATTGTCAGTGAGGCGGAAAAACTCGTAGGCTTCCTACGTTAAGACCGCCGCTTACTCATGAGCACGTAGCTCATCTAATGGGGTCTCCATCAAAGCTAGAACCTGCTTTGCCGCTGCCATAGCGGGGAGATCCCCTTCGGGGGCCTGTAACATAGCCAGCACGGTACCAAAGGCCTCTTGCTGAGCCTTACGCTTGGCCTCGTCTGTGAGCAGGGCTGTTACTTCCTCGGCTAATTTCTGCGGTGTGCAATTATGTTGCACTAACTCCGGCACGATCTCCCGCCCGGCAAGAATATTCACAATCGAGATATATGGCACTTTGAGCAAAAACCGCCCCAACACGGCAGAGAGTGGATTGACCTTATACGTCACCGCCATCGGCACGCCTCCAATGGCGAGCTCCAAAGTCGAGGTGCCGGATTTTGTTAAAGCGCAATCTGCCGCGCGGAAGGCGTCATGCTTATCCTCCGTATCCGTCACAATAGAGGGATGAACAGCCCAATGCCGCACCATCTTCCGCACGAGGGGGGCCATGCCTGATGTCGCTGGGATAACCGGCTGGAGGTCCGGGAATTGCTTATATAAAAGCTCTAACGTCTTTTCAAAAACAGGCAGTAATTTCGGCACCTCGGAGTTACGACTACCCGGCATAAGCAGCAAAACCGGGCTTTCTGGCCTAAGGTCATGGCGTTTATAAAAACGCTCTGGCCGACCATGTGGCACGCCCGATTGCAAAATGGGATGCCCTACAAAATGAGCATGAAAGCCCCGCTCAGCAAACCATGTTGGCTCAAAGGGGAAGAGGCAAAGCAAACTATCCCATAGCCCACGATAATGCTTCACCCGCTTTTCCCGCCATGCCCAGACTTGAGGGGCAACGTAATGCAATCGCCGCACCTTCAGCCGCCTCACGCGGCGCAGGAGACGGAACGCAAAACCGGGACTATCAATCGTAATGACAATATCAGGGCGGCGGAGTTCAATATCCTGCTCTGCCTCCACCAAGCGTTGCGAAAGCAGACGCAACCGCGGGAGGACCTCCATAAACCCCATCACTGTGAGGTCTTCCATCGGGAAAAGGCTGCGGAGGCCACGCGCCTCCATCCGCCCTCCCCCTACGCCTGCGAAAACCAACATCGGGTCTATCCGATGCAGAGCCTGCATCAAACGTGCCCCGATGCTATCGCCACTCGGCTCCCCCGCGAGAATCCAGATGACACGGCCATGCTGGTAAAGGGGGACATCACCTTCTACAGGAGGGCCCGCATCTACCATAATTTCCGCTCCCTTCGTCTCGTGTGACGCTGTGGCTTAGCGGCGCAATGTCGCGCCAGTCGCTTTATGGACGGCCGCCTCCACCGCAGCCATAACACCCTCAAGCTGTGCGTCTGTCAGGCTCTCTTTTTGTGGTTGAAGAACAACCTCCACCCCCAAAGAGCGTTGACCTTTAGGCACGGTTCCACCTTCAAAAATATCAAAAAGCCGAACATCAGTAATCAATTTACGATCCGCCATACGTACGGCTTTAAGCACATCTTGAATCTGCACCGCCTTATCAGCAAGGAAGGCAAAATCCCGCCGTACAGGCTGCAAAGCCGATAAGGCTGGCGCGGCTTTGCGCTTCATCTTCGGCAGGGGCACCGCTGCGACATTTAGCTCAAACAGAGCCACGGTCCCACTCAGGCCGAAATGACGTGCCACACGGGGATGCAGCTCCCCAAAACGACCAAGAACAAGCTTCGGCCCCTGCCGCACCACACCGGAGCGTCCCGGATGATAATAGTCTGGTGCATCGGCTGTGCAGCTTAAAGACGCCTCTGCCATGCCAAGAGTGAGTAGAGCCGACCATAAATCAGCCTTGGCCTCCATCCATGAGGGCTCCTCAGCCACATGGCCGGGGGCGCGTGCGCTCACCCCACCACGCACACCAGCAAGGATAAGGCGGTCCCCCTCCTGCCCGAAGCACGGCCCAAGCTCGAAGAAGGCAGCATCGCCCGCAAAGCCCTGCCCATGAGCAATATTACGCCCTAACGCCCGCAGCAGATTAATAACCGGCGTGGGACGAAGCTGGTTGAGGTCCGTTGCAATCGGGTTTAGCAAGCGGTCTTGCTCCCGCCCCTCCTCAAACAAAGCGGCATCTTGGTCTGACACAAAGGAGAAGCCAACAGTCTCCATCAAGCCCCGGCCTGCACAAAGGCGGCGTAAGAGTGCAGCGCGGCTTTGCTCTGCCGTCACCGCAGCAGGGGGGACCATATGAGGTTGTGGCAAAGGCTGAGCGGGGACCTCATCCAACCCTCTGATGCGCAAGACTTCCTCAACAAGGTCTGCTTCCGCTTCCATCTGCGTAACATGGGCAGCAGCACGTTCTGCAACGCTTTTATCCAGACTATGCGCCTGTGCAAGGACCCGACCAGAGGCCACATCATTGCGCCATGATGGAACGGAAAAGATAGCCTGGCCCTCCCCCCGCTCTTTCACCTCAAAGCCTAAAGCCTCAAGAATCGTCACGGCCTTATCCGCATCAATCTCCAACCCGCCAAGCGTCGCAAGCCGTGCAAAGCGTAGAGTGGCTGTACGCTGCCAGTCTGGCTCCGCTCCGGCTTCGGTCACCTCACTCGGTATGCCGCCGCATAGCTCGACAATTAATGAGGTTGCAGCCTCTAGCCCTGTGCGCACCAAAGCGGGGTCCACCCCACGCTCAAAACGATAGCGAGCATCAGTCTGCACCCCAAGGCGACGGCCTGTCAGGGCAATGCGTACGGGGTCGAACAAAGCGGATTCAACAAAAACATCCGTTGTGTCATCCGTAACCGCGCTGGTCTCACCGCCAATAATACCGGCAAGGGACTGCACCCCGGCTTCATCAGCAATCACAAGGTCATGCGTACCAAGGACATAATCCTGCCCATCTAGCGCACGAAACTGCTCCCGCGTGGCAGAGGTGAGCAGTAATCTGTTCCCTTTTAAACGGTTCGCATCAAAGACATGCAGCGGGCGGCCCACATGCATCATCAAATAATTTGTAATATCAACTAACGCTGATTGGGAGCGTAGCCCGACGCTCTCTAACCGCTGCTTGAGCCAAGCCGGACTTGGGCCATTCTTCACACCGCGAATCAAACGCCCTGTAACATATGGGCAAGCGGGATGGTCCAACACCCACTGGATAGGGCTCGCCCCCTCGCTCTCCACCGTAGGGACAAGCCATGGCTTAAAATGCCCTAGCCCCGCCGCTGCGAGGTCCCGCGCGATACCGCGTACACTCAACGCATCCCCCCGGTTGGGGGTAATGCCAATCTCTATTATCGGGTCGTCCAGCTTGGCATGACGGACATAATCCACCCCAAGAGGCGTACCCTCTGGCAATTCGGCAATGCCATCAGAGTCCTCACCAATGCCAAGCTCTCGTAAGGAGCAGAGCATCCCATTGCTGAGCTGCCCCCGAATCTTGCCGGGTTTAATCGTGATATCACTACCGGGAATATAAGTGCCCGGTGGAGCAAAAATAACATGCAGCCCCGTGCGCGCATTTGGCGCACCACAAACGACCTGAACCTCCTCATACCCCTCGCCTGCTGTCACGCGGCATAGCTGGAGGCGGTCAGCATCAGGATGGCGCGTGGCCTCCACAATCTTTGCCGTGCGGAAGCCTGATAAACGCTCTGTCGGGTCATCAACCGATTCAACCTCAAGGCCGATACGGTTTAATGTTGCGCAAATCTCCTCCAAAGAGGCTGTAAAATCGAGATGCTCCCGCAACCATGAGAGTGAAAACTTCATGTTACAAGCCCTCCGTCAAAGTCGCTGGGGATAAAGCTGAGAAGCCATAATGACGCAACCAGCGTAAATCGCTCTCATAAAAAGAACGTAGGTCAGCAATGCCGTTCTTCAACATAGCGAGCCGCTCAATGCCCATACCAAAGGCAAAGCCTTGCCATTCTGCCGGGTCCAGCCCGCAATTGCTCAGCACACGGGCATGGACCATCCCCGCCCCCAAGACTTCCAGCCAATCCGCGCCTGCACCAATAGCCCCAGTCTCGCGCGACCACCCAATATCAATCTCCATAGAAGGCTCGGTAAAGGGGAAATACGAGGCCCGGAAGCGCACTGGCAAATCAGGCTGATTAAAAAAGGCCCGCAAGAACTCGGTCAGGCATCCTTTTAAATGGCCAAGGGTAATGCCCCTCTCAATCACCAAACCTTCACATTGATGGAACATCGGGGAATGGGTGGCATCATGGTCGGCACGGTAAGTCCGCCCCGGGGCAATGATGCGGATAGGTGGTTTTTCCTGCAACATGGTACGCACCTGCACGCCAGAGGTCTGCGTCCTTAAAACACGCAGCTCCTCCTCACCCTCTAGGGCAGGAAGGTAGAATGTATCTTGCTCCGTCCGCGCAGGGTGGTGCTTTGGCGTATTCAGGGCTGAGAAATTATGCCACTGGCTCTCAACATCCGGCCCTTCTGCTAGATGAAAGCCCATAGCCCCAAAAATGGTTGTAATTTCCTCAATCGTACGGCTGATGGGATGAATCAACCCTACCGGGGCCGTAGGGGTAGGTTGCGTAATATCCACCGTCTCCTCAACTAAACGCTGCTGGAGAGCCAAAGCCTCAATCTCTCGTCCGCGTTGCTCAATAAGATGTGTCAACTCATCCCGCAGACGGTTAAGAGCCTGCCCGCGCTCTTTACGCTCCTCATGCGAGAAGGAACCAAGCTGACGCAACAGACCAGTTAGCGTCCCAGACCGCCCCAATGTACCCACCCGCACAGCATCCCACTCACTATGTGTGCTGGCACGCTGCAAGGCTGCGATTGTGTCATTCTTTAGATTTTCAAGGTCGTTGGCCATAGCCTGTCCTTCACCCTCTACGAGCTGTTTCAAAGAGTTTTCCCATCCCTGTTGGGGCAAAAAATCTCTGAAGCAGCTTGTAAGAAAAACGGGCTGCCCCGACTTAATCAGAGCAGCCCGCTAATCATTACGTTCCCGCCCCTCCCTCGCATGTAAGGGACTAGCGGGACGGCTCTTAATTAGAGAGCCGCCTGAGCTTTGCGCACAATCTCAGCAAAAGCAGCTGCATCATCATAGGCGATTGCTGCAAGGACCTTACGGTCAATCTCAATCCCAGCCTTATTAAGGCCATTGATGAAGCGGCTATAGGTCAACCCATGCTCACGCACGGCTGCGCTGATGCGCTGAATCCACAAAGAACGGAACTCACGCTTTTTATTGCGGCGGTCACGATAAGCGTAACGCAGGGCCTTCTCGACCCGCTCCAACGCGATGCGGTAATTGGTGGAAGAACGCCCGCGATAGCCTTTAGCGAGGTCAAGAACCTTTTTATGACGGGCGTGGGTGGTCGTACCCCGTTTAACACGTGCCATGGTCGTTTATCTCCTTATGACAGCCCGTAGGGTGCCCACTGTTTGATGGTGCGTGCATCCATATCCGTCATAACCTGCGGACCACGGTTGCTACGTTTCATCTTCTGCGGACGGTTAATCAGGCCATGGCGTTTGTTACCCGGACCACACGTTACCTTACCGGTCGCGGTGATCTTGAACCGCTTTTTGACCGAAGACTTCGTCTTCATTTTGGGCATTTTTATCTCCTTACAATTCAGCCGCTCTCTCTGTCATTTACATGGTCAAAGAGAACTTACACGGCCAGGCATGCCTCATCATCGGCCCGGACGCGTGTACAACCTCCCGCGCTTATAGGGGCAACTGCGCCCCTCCTCAAGGGGAAAATATGTTTTTCTCACCCCTGCACACGAAACCCTCCAAAAAATGTGAAGATTATGACAAAGCTGCCTACAACCGCTCATTTTATTGCACTTAGATGCTTGACCCCGAACCCCTTCCCTGTGCTTTAAGACAAATGAAGGATGGCCCGTGCAGACAAACCGCAAGGGCCATATTATATCGGTCACTTGAACCTTAACCTTTTTTTGAGGCTTGTCCATGTCCTCCACACCCCATACGGGGGGAATCTGGACCCGTTTGGTTGCCATTGCGATGGCACTTGTTGGTCTGCTGCTCATTGTAGGAGGGATTTATTCCCTCTGCGTAGGCGGCCCCCTTTATTATCTCCTAAGCGGGTTGGGTATTTTACTCAGCGCGTTTTATCTCTTTAAGCGACACCCCATTGCCCTTGCCATTTATGCCATTGTGCTATTTGGCACTATCATTTGGGCTCTTTGTGTCGTTGGGCTTGATTTCTGGAGCTTAGTACCCCGCCTTGATGTCGTACTCATCATCGGTGTTGTGCTGCTTCTGCCCTTTGTTCGGCGTCCTTTAGCGGCCAATCATCTCGCAACGGGGCCGCTTGGCCTTGGCGTTGTATTGGCGGCTTTAGCGTTGATTGTCTCCGCCTTTATGGACCCGCATAACATCAACGGCTCCTTACCGACCGAGCATGTTAATGCCAGCCCAGCAAACCCGGAGAATGTTCCCGATAATGACTGGCCTGCTTATGCGCGTACGCAGGATGGTAACCATTGGTCTCCGCTAGACCAAATCAATACCCAGAACGTCAATAAGCTCAAAGTCGCATGGATTATGCGTACAGGGGATGTGCTGGATAAATCCCGCGACCCCGGTGAAGCCACGAATGAGGCCACGCCGCTTGAGTTCGATAACACGCTCTACTTCTGCTCGCTGCATCAAAAGGTCTTCGCGGTTGATGCTGTAACAGGGAAGACGAAATGGGTGTTTGACCCCAAAATTAACGTCAACCCAACCTTCCAGCATCTAACATGCCGTGGGGTGAGTGCGCATACAACACCCGCTAATGCTCTTGATAGTGATGGCCAGCCTGTTGCAACGACCGATTGTGCAAAACGCATTATCGCCATGGTTAATGATGGCCGTATTGTCGAGATTGATGCCCAAACGGGGCAAGTGTGCCACGGCTTTGGGAAAGATGGGCAAGTAGACCTTCGCTTCTCCCACCAACCTTACACAACTATTGGTGAATATGCGCCAACCTCCCCGCCAGTCGTTACCGATAAGCTGATTATCGTTAATAGTGCAGTACGGGATAATGGTTCCGTTCAGCAGCCTTCTGGCGCGACACGCGCTTATGATGTCTATACAGGCAAACTTGTTTGGGTGTTTGATGCCGCAAACCCAGACCCCAACGAAATGCCTAGCGAGGAGCATCCGCACTTCCATCCCAACTCCCCCAACTCTTGGTCCGTATCCTCTTACGACAAGGCGTTGAACATCGTATACATCCCCATGGGTGTTGGCACGCCTGACCAATGGGGTGGATATCGTGATAAAGATGCCGAGCGTTATCCGCCGGGGATTATTGCCCTTAATGCTGATACGGGGAAATTAGTTTGGTCCTACCAGACCGTCCATCATGACCTTTGGGATATGGATGTTTCTGCCCAGCCTAATTTGGTTGACATCACGCAGAAAGATGGAAGCCTTGTGCCAGCCATCTATGTTCCTACTAAGAGTGGCGATATTTTTGTGCTGGACCGCCGTACGGGTACGCCTATCGTCCCTGTGGCTGAAAAGCCCGCCCCCGGTGGTGCTGCGACTGGCGATTATACAAGCCCCACTCAGCCTCATTCCGAGCTGAACCTACGGCCTAAGAATCCTCTCTCTGACCGTGATATGTGGGGGGCTACCATCCTAGACCAAATGGTATGTAGCATTTACTTCCATAGTCTGCGTTATGAGGGCCCCTACACGCCACCATCTACCCAAGGGACATTGGTCTTCCCCGGGGACCTCGGTATGTTCGAGTGGGGTGGCCTTGCTGTGGACCCACGGCGTGAGGTGGCCTTTACAAACCCCATCTCCATCCCGTTTGTCTCAACGCTCGTTCCGCGTGGGCCGGGTAACCCCCGTTGGCCAGACCCGAACCAAAAGAAAGCCGGTAGTGGTGGTGAGACCGGGATTCAGCCTAATTATGGGATTCCCTACGCCATTAACCTCCATCCCTTCCTAGACCCACTCTTACTGAAGATTGGTTTGCCGGTCCCTTGCCGCATGCCGCCTTGGGGTGAAATTGCAGGGATTGATATGCGGACAAACAAGGTTGTTTGGCGGCACCGTAATGGGACATTGCGGGACTCCTTGCATGGCTCTGCTCTGCCCATACCGCTACCGCCTATCAAAATCGGCGTGCCAAGCTTGGGTGGGCCACTTGCTACGGCAGGGAATCTGGCCTTCCTTACCTCCGCGCAGGACTATTATATCCGCGCTTATGACATGACGACTGGCCATGTCATTTGGAAGGACCGTCTCCCTGCTGGGGCGCAATCCTCCCCTATGACCTACCGCATTAATGGGCGGCAATATATTGTCACCTATGCTGGTGGTCATGGCTCTTTTCTGAGCAAAATGGGTGATTACCTTATCGCCTATGCTTTGCCAGAAGACGACAACAAAAAATAATGGTCTGATACAGGCTATTATTACATATAAAAAAGGGAAGCTCCTTAGCGGGGCTTCCCTTTTTTATGAACATCATTCACTTCTTAAAGAAGAATACTAACAGATAGTAATATCCTTGGGTAATTATTAAAAAATGACATAGAGGTCACTATCACCCTCTTACAGTTTTGTATAAAGTACGGATAGTCAGTTCCATCCTCTTTTAAAAGGAAACACTCTCATGACCTTTCGCCGTATGGCCGCCTTTACTCTTATCGCTGGTGCCCTAACAAGCCAAGTGGCTCTTGCTGCTGCCCCCCATGGAAAGGCTCATCCTTGCCGTAATGAAAAAGGGCAGTTTGCAAAATGCGAGAAGCCAAAAGCAAAGCCTTGCCGTAATGAGAAAGGTCAATTTGCAAAATGTAACGGTAAAAAAGCAGCAAAACCTGCCGTTACCGACGCTGCAAAAGACAACGTAAATCCGATGAAATCTGACATGCCTGCACCAAATGCGGCTGAGCCTGCAGCCCCAGCCGCGCAATAAGCAGAAGCTCCTGTAATCTCTGACCTAAAAAAGGGCCCTCTGGTACATCTGCCAGAGGGCCCTTTTCCATTATAACGTCAATGACCGTATATTATGCTAAAGCTCTTTGGCGAATAGAGTGCGCCATAGCCTCCACCCCATTACCACGATTAGCTGATAGAGCCTTTACCAAGCCAAGGTCATGCAAAAAGGAGGACGGAGTGGCTAAAATCTCCTCCCGTGTACGACCAGAATAGACGTGTAATAATAAAGCCACTAGCCCTTGCACAATCGCAGCATCGGAGGCCCCTGCAAAAAATAAACGACCATCGCGCTCCTCTGCCTCTAACCATACTTGGCTTTGGCAACCCGGTATCCGATGAGCATCATCTTGCCACTCTTGCGGGAAGGCTGGGATTTTGCGCCCTAATTCGATGATATATTGGTAACGCTCCATCCAGTCATCAAAGAGAGCTAACTCATCCCCAATCGCTGCAATGGCATCCGCAGCGGTCTCTCCCTGCGCTTGGACAAAGCAGGATGTGTGATGAACCATGCTTTTACCCCCTTCTAAGGCCCATAGACCGCATCATCATAACCTGCTCTGTTAAAATGAAAACCTCTATGCTTTTAAAAGAGGAAGCAAGAGCTGCATCTCCGTCCCCTCTCCGGGAGCTGTTGTGACCTGAACATCACCATGATGAGCGAGAACGAAACTATATATCCCTGCAAGCCCTAGCCCCGTCCCTTTACCGGCTTCCTTCGTGGTGAAGAAAGGCTCAAAAATATGGCGTTGGACTTCCTCACTCATACCGCTTCCCTCATCCCGCACGGCTAAAAGGAGCGCATACTCTGTCTCACAATCAGCCGAAACAGCCGGCAAAGCATAAGCGATACGGCGCGCACTTAATGTTACAATACCACCTTGCGGCATCGCATCCCGCGCATTAACGCATAGATTGAGCAAAGCCATCTCACATTGCTCTGGACAGGTAAGGACAGGTGGGAGTGGCTCAGCTGGGAGGTCCAACACAAAGCGAATCGCTGGGGTCGCCCCATGAAAACTCTGGCGGAACAAGCTTGCTCGCTCTTTTAAAAACGCTATTATATCCAATGGCCTAACAGCGCGCTCACTCTTACCTGCGCGTGCAAATTGCACCAAACGCCGTGTAAGGCTTTGCCCGCGCCCTATAGTCTCATGCGCTTGGCCTAACCATTTCTGCTGAATGGCTTTTACAGTATCGTCTGGAGATGCCTCTCCGTCCATCATATCCAAACAACTAGAGAGAATTGTCAGAAGATTGTTAAAATCATGCGCGACACCAGCAGCTAAGCGGCCTAACGCCTCTAAACGCTCCCCCTGATTAAGCCGTGCTTCCATCAACACACGATTCGTCACATCTCGATCCATGCTGACTTGCCAAGCCTCGGCTCTTTCAGCTCCATCTGGCCAGTTTAGAGCGATACGCGCTACTTCATGCCAGACTGTTTGGCCCTCATCCGTACCAACCTCCAACAATTCTTCCGCCTGCCCTTCCCGGCGTACAGCCTCACGCATACGCGCAATAATAGGGCGTAAGGCTGGCGTGTAATGCTCACTTTCCTCCAAACTGCTACAAGCCCGATTACTGCGGATACATCGCCCAGCAGAATCGGAAAAAACAAGACCGAAGGGCAGACTCTCCATCAAACCGCGTAATAACGCTTGCTCCGTCCTCAATGCTCGTTGGGCCTGCCATGTTCTATGGGCTTCATAGACCAAGCTGCGTACATGGTCCCCTTCCCACGGCTTATGCACATAAGCGACAATATGCCCGTGATTCAACGCCGCGACTACGGCATCTAAATCCGCATAGCCGGTGAGTAAAATTGCCCGCGCATCCGAGAGGGCACGAGCTTGACACAAAAATTGGTCCCCCGTCATCCCCGGCATGCGTTGGTCTGAAATGATAACGGAAATCTCTTTATGATCTTTTAACAATACCAACGCTTTGCATGGGTCCGTCACAGTGAGCAGCGTGCAGCTATCCTCCAATAAATCGCCTAAGGCGATGAGAATCTCCTCCTCATCATCCACCAGCAAAACACAAGGCTTACCCACATCATCCCAAGGCTTGCTCATACAGCCCCTTTACTCTTTTGCATATTCTCGTTCCTTTGGGTTCCGCACAGCCCAACCCTCTGCTGTTTCCTCCACGGGCAACTGTATGACAAAACACGCCCCGCGCCTGCCACCATTCTGGCTTGGTTTATAAGTATCCCGGACATCAATGCTCCCCCCATGAGCTTGCACAATGCCATGTACAATGGATAATCCTAGCCCCGTCCCCTCTCCTTGTGCCTTTGTGGTAAAGAACGGATCAAAAATCCACGGTCGAACGCTCTCCTCAATGCCAGGTCCATTATCGCTCACTATAATTTCATAAATATTATCATATAAATACGTTTCTAGCCGGATAAGCCCTTCCCCCTCTAACCGCCCCTCACGCTCTATCTCATGCAAAGCATCGGCGGCATTCGCAATCAAATTAATCACAGCTTGATGAAAGAGCGTCTCCTGACAAATCAATGTCAATGGAGCTTGGAGCTGACATTCAACATAAATGGCCTTCCCCAGCCTATGCCGCACAAGGGCTAGGCCTGTTTCTATTACTTCTGCCACATCGACCTTGCTCCAATGCCCTTCCTCCAAACGGGAAAAACGGCGCAAGCGCACCACAAGGTCGCGTATCCGCCCAAGGCCGGTCTTCATCGCCTCTAACCGCAGCAAAGCCCGCTCTATAGTCTTATAATCATCCCCCTGCACATGGCCTTCTAAGCGCGTTAAACAACGTTGGATTGTATCAGCATGGCCCAGAGTAAACGCCAGCGGATTGTTAATTTCATGGGCAATCCCCGCCACAAGCTCACCCAGCGATGCCATTTTCGCTGTCTGTACGAGCCGCGCTTGAGTTTGAACAAGCTCATTATTCATCTGAGCAAGTTCGCTATTCGCTTGAGCGAGGGCTTCCGCTAGGGCGGCTTGCTCTTGCGCAGCTTTTAACGCCAAGGCTGATTGTTGGCGTTCCATCTCCCGTTGGCGAAACGCCTCATTCTCCCGCCTCCGCCGTACCATAGCGCGAATACGCAATGCCAACACCATAGGGGGCATATCGCTTGGCACGAGGTCTTCCAACCCGGCCTCCAAAAATGCCACACATGATTCCCCACGGAACCGCTCTGCCTGAATAACCCCTAACATCCGAAAAGGAACGCTCCCTTGCGTCCGTAGGGTTTGGCGACGTTGCTCTAGCAAATGACAAAAAGCAAGGTCTGCCTCGCTATCGCGCATATCCTCTAAGACGATACAATCGGGCCCATCAGGGGCAGTGAGCCAACCTCCCTCTAAAAGCTCACTAGAGCGCGCTACCGTTGTAACGGTATGACCATCACGCCATAATAGCTCACCCAAACCGGGCGCATCAGCCTCCACATCACCTTCGCTCGCCCCACTGAACTCTGAGAAGGAGGGATCGTTCCAAAAATCTTGTAGCAATTCATCATCAGGAGGGCGCACAATCACCACACGCGCGCGCCGCATCTGCCAGTGGGGATGACGGTGCCGTTTTTCCTCCGCCAAATGTAAGAGCGTACGCACCCGTAATAACAGCAAAGCAGAATGAGCCGTGCTGGAGAGATAGGCATCCGCCCCACTCTCAAAACCATCAAGCTCTACCCGGGGAGAGACATCATCGGTCAACATTAAAACAGGTATATCTTGCATAGCCGGAATCGCCCGCACCCGGTACACAAACTGTCCAGCACTCATCCCCTCTTGCAGGGTGCAGCAAATAACCATATCCACCTGCCGCTCACGCTGTTGCGTCTCCACAATCTCCAGCATGGCTTCTGCCTCTTGTCGGCAGGTTACCTTCATCCCCTCCCCGCATAGCAATTTATAAACACGGCTATGAGCTGACCCGGCGGGGTCAAGCAATAAAATATGAGCCTCTTTCTCATCCATAGTAGGTAAGATTTGCATTACGCCTCTCTAGAAGCTAGGTGCAGACAGAGGATATAATATGAGACGGTTGCCACGCACCTATCCCACCTCTACTCTTTTTATCTCATGTTCTGCTTCATTGTCCTACAGGAAGGTCCCAAATATTCATGAATACATCACCCTCACCACTACACCCCCCACGCCATGACCGTCTTGCTGCTAATGCGCGTACCCCTCAGCGGGGCCTTCCTATCCTAGGGCGTGTTGTACTGACCGTGATCTGGGCAATCTTCCATTTCATCTTCAGTTTCCTCATTCAATTGGCAGAACTTTTTGCCCCTATCCTCCTCATCATTGGTGTGGGCTGGTCGCTCATCCCGCATCTCATTGCTCTCGCCAGTGCTAATCTCGGCTCCCTAACCGAGGACCCGCAGACCCATGATATCGTCAACCATATTTCTCACACACTTCCCAACCAACTCGTCATTGCTGGGCATCTCTTCACACCACATAGCCTGATTATGGATGGCCTATTGCTTATGGCCCTTGCAGCGGCCTCCTCCACAGCAACAGCATGGTTAGCACGGCGTCTCTAAGGCTTTACATTATCATGCGGGTTATACAATCGCCCTCACTTCATGGGTGGGATAAGGTATGATTACACTCCATAACCTCTCCCTCCCCACAAGCCCGGCCCTCATACAAGGGGGACTGCAATCCCTCTCCCTTCAACTCCAACGAGGGGAGGCTTTATGGGTCGTTGGGCCAGCCGAATCAGGCAAGACAGCCTTGCTGGATGCCTTAGCCCTGCGCCGCCCTGTTACTGGTTCTGCAACTATTTTAAATGAGCCACTAAGCCCGCACTTTCCCGCCCGCACGCGCCAACGCTTACGCCAGCGCATTGGCTATATTGATGCAAATCCCCTCTTTATGGACCGCCTCAGCCTTGCCGATAATATCGCCCTCCCCCTAGAGTTGGCCCATTTTCGACATGCTGAAATCCAACGCGAGACGGAGGCAATTCTGCAATGGTTCGGCCTACAAGACCATGCACAGGCCCTCCCAACCACACTGAGCCACACAACCCGCCTCCGCGCTGCATGCGCACGTGCCTTAATTACCCATCCTTCCTTGATTTTAGTCGATGAACCAGCGCTCACCCTATGCCCAGAGCTACAAGAGCATCTTTTATCCACCATAAAAGACCTCGTCCAAAACGGAGCAACGGCCCTCTTTGCAATACGCACGCGCCCGCCGGAAGTCTCCTTCCCAGAGGCCACCCTCACCTTGCCTTATAATCCCCCTGCCCCCACAGAAGGCGAAAAAGAGGAAATACCTCCCTCTCTCTTTGCCCCGCTTACCCCCATGGCTCCTACCTATGAAGGACGCTTTTCATGACACGTCTTGCCCGTGCCCTCTCATGGCCAAGCAGTTGGTCACTCCTGATTGGTGTATGCCTTCTTACATGGCTTTTAGGCCTAAGCCTTGCTCTGCCTTACGGGACAAGCCGTGCAACGCACCAATGGGAGGAGCAAGCTACATCTTATGTCGTCATCGCCTTACCGCAACAAAATGACAAAATTGATGCGCTACAACATGCTGTGTCTGCCACCTTCCCCGGCACAGAGGTAACGCGTCTTTCGGAGCAAGAGGTTGCACAAACACTTGCTCATTGGTCCACACCATGGCCGGGCCCGCTCCCTACCCTCATCACTCTCCATTATCGGGGGGACATCGCCATGCTCACCACACTAGCGCAGCGTTATGAGCCTGATGCGATGGTCATCCCACCACCACATCAGCTTGAGAAGCTCGCGCCATTTTTAGCGAATATCCGCCAAACAGCTTGCCGCATTGCGCTCGCTATGGGCGGCGCTATTGCCTTTATCGCCCCAGCCTTATTGTACCTCATGGCACGCACGACCGCCTTCGCTAATGCTCAACAACGCCTCTTGCTGCTCTCATTAGGCGGTAACCCCACCACGCTGCATCATATATTTGCGCGGCGTCTTGCCCTCATCTCCGGTCTTGGGAGCCTCATAGGCATAGCCCTGCTCCTGCCGACCTTCATAGCCCTCACTAGGGCATTACGCCCTCTCCTGCGTCTGCCCCCCCTTACAGACCCACTCCATTTTACAACCCTGCTTCCCCCTATATTATGGGGAAGTCTAGCCCTTTTGCCGGTCCTTATAATGTGCCTTAGCGGGGGCCTCGTTTACCTGCTTTGCCGCATGCAGGACCGCACAACATCATGAAGCAAGCCCTCGCCATAATAGGGCGCGGCTGTTTTGCCGTGGCCACTATCGTAAGCTGGGTGTTGATTGGCGGGTTTGTCTATTTTTGTGCCGATGCACTCCGCCCCCCGCCGGACCTCCAAAACATCCCTGCGGATTGTGACGGGATTGTCGCCCTTACGGGAGGAAAGAACCGTATTGAAGCCGGGATTGCGCTGCTTAAACAACAACCACAACGCTTACTGCTTATCTCAGGCGTCTCACCGCATACGGAGCTAGGCCATATCCTCTCTGCCACAGGGACAGGACCACTCCCACCTACTTTAGCCCAGCATATCAGCTTAGGCCACCAAGCGGTAACCACCATTGGCAATGCGTGGGAGACAGCGCAATGGGCTACGCAAAAGCATCTCCATCATCTCATCATCGTCACAGCGGGCTATCATATGCGCCGCTCTTTGTTGGAGTTCCACGATATTGCCCCACAATTACGCTTAACCCCTTACTGGGTGCAGCCCCCTGCGATGAGTCCGCCATTGCATTTCCATACGGTTCTCCTCATGATGAACCAATATAGCAAATTAATTGGGGCGTTGCTCCGCGTTATAATTTTACGCCAAACAGACTACGCCCAAGAAGGATTCCGCCCGCCCCCACCTTCATAATCTGCTCCTTACGTGATGAGGGATGCATATTTCCCTTGCTCTAAAGGGAGATTCTACGTCATGAACAAGAATCATGATGAGTTTCTTACGCGGCTTTTTGTTTAATCTCTATTTGTTGGTCCTCACCCTCCTTATGGGGGTTGTGGCCTTCCCTATCCGCCTGCTCAACCGGCGCGATGCGGCCCTTGCTTACGCAAAACTATGGTCGCGTGCCGTCTTATGGGGGTTAGAGCGGCTTTGCTCTATCCGCATTGTCATTACAGGGCAAGAGAATCTGCCTGATGGCCCGGCTTTAATTGCCTCCCAGCATCAATCCTTCTTTGATGGATTTGTGTGGATGAATCTCGTCCCCTTACCTGCTTATGTCATCAAAAAAGAACTCACCTCCATCCCCCTTGTTGGCCCTATGCTTGTGTTGAGCGGGATGATCCCCGTTAATCGCGCAGGTGGCTCCAAAGCTCTGCGTGGGATGATGGAGACTGTTGCCAAAGCCCAAACAGCAGGGCGGCAGATTATCATCTTCCCCCAGGGTACGCGCACCCAACCCGGCCAGACAGCTCCCCTCCAAAATGGTGTGGTCGCTCTTGCCCGCCAAGCAACAGCTCCTATCATCCCTGTTGTTACAAATTCGGGCCTATTTTGGCCTCGCTCCCCATGGCGGAAATATCCCGGCACGTTGAAGGTCATCATCGGCCCGCCTCTTTCCCCCACAATGGCAGGGCGCGCTTTAATACCAGCTATAACAGACGCATGGACGCACCTTTCCCAAGAGCATAACCTTCCCCTAAGCCCTGTGGAAAACTCTGTGGATGTGAAAAGCTCCCCTTCATAATCAGCGTCATAGATGAAGTAATGCCCCTTGCCAAAATAAAAGGGGCATCCTTACATAACATCATGAAATATAAACTTTTTTGTCAGATTCATGCCTCTCCTTCTCCTTTTCCACAGCAATCCACAACCAATAGATTGCTGTATAACCCCTGACAAAGAGGCTGGGGACAAATGAACACCCCACCTTATCTTCATCGCTATTTCAAGAAGCTCTACCCGATACGGCCTTCTTGGCGAGCGGTGCGTTTGCTCTGCTATGGTCTCATCGCGCTTCTACTATGCACTTGGGGGTTATATCACCGTACACAGACCATCCTCTCCCGCCAGCTTGACCAACTTGCTGTGCAATCCCTGCCCTCGGATGGACCAGACCCTACGCTAAACATACGCCTCTCCCGCGCTAAGGGCTGGCCTTTTGGCGCGTGGCGGGAGCTCTCTGGCGTTTCCTTCCATACTCATCTGAATGGGGCGGATGTTGTAGGGGCGACCGCGACCCTCATCCTCGGAGGCAATTGGCTAGACTGGGCGCGGACCATCACCACGCAAACCAAACTCCCCCTCCGTATGCCACAAAGCACCATTCTACGCCTCGTGCGTAATGGGGAAAGCTTGACATTACGGCTTAACAAAACGCGCTTGCTCATCAGCAAAAGCATGATGCCCTGCCCTGCTTTAACGGCGCGCTGCCACAACCACACAATGCCCCTCTACCGCGCTTATTTTCATATAGCGCAATTAGAGATCGCCGCCTCGCATCTTCCTTATACCGTAACCCTATCGCGCCCTACAGGCAGTATTCGCTTCGCCCCGCAATCCCTCGTAAGGCCAGACCCTGCTTTACAAGATAGAGCCCTGCTCTCCGCCTCTATCACAGCAGAGCGTTTATCCTACCCCGATACTATGCTCAAAGAGTTCGACATCACGCATTTACGCACTCAGTTTGCCCTTTTACCCAACCTATATTCTGCTGCGTCACACACACCCTCCCAAACAGCCCAACCCAATTTACTCCTCCGCTTACGCTTACATGAACTCAGCGCGACATTCCGCCCCCTCGCTGCTAGTGAACAAAACACCCCACCCCCGCATCTCTCCCTTGGGGGGACACTCTATGTTCCTTCATTCTCTGGGGTCATATCTGTCAGCCTAACAAATTGGCAAAGCCCGCTACATCTGCTCATACAAAGCCAATGGTTCCAACAAAATGTGCCGATGAGCTTACGCTCTCTATGCCACGAGCTGATGACAAACCCACGGATGGAAACCTTAGCCACCCGCCCGCTTACTGTGAGTATCCCGCTCGACCATGGCGTACCCCCTGGTTTATCATCCTCCTCTACGAGGCTACATTCCCTCGCAGAGCATTTACGCAAATTAGACCCGACCCCTTGATGACATACCAAACCCTCTGCCCGACTGACCTCATCACTGTTTTAATGACCCTCGGCCATGAAGCCCCTCATGTCGCATTATTACGGCATGACCAAAACACCCCCACTTTTGAAGAAAGCCATCACTCCCTCCAACAAAGCCTATGCCATTGGGCAGAAACCTTAACACACTGCCCGATTGGCTATATGGAGCAGCTTTATACCTTCAGCTCCTTTCCCATGCAGGGGGCGATACCGCATATTCACATTACTTATCTCGCCCTCAGCCCCAGCCATCCCCACGCCTGCCACGGCTCCCTCTATCAACATTTCCCGTGGGAGGACCGCCGGAGTGAAACGGGCAATGCTCAACTTGCGCAATTCATCATCGCTATTGAGCAATGGGCCACACACCACCCAGACCGCCAAAGCCGCATCGCCCCCGCCTTTGGGCTATATGACCTGCCCTGGGATGATACACGCGTCCTAGAACGCTACGAACTGCTGTGGGAATCCGGCCTTGTGCCACGCACACTCCCTACAGCACACACCACACCACACGGGGATGACCGCCGCCTCCTCGCTACGGCTCTTTCCCGCTTGCGCGCCCGCATCCGCTATAGCCCTGCAGTGTTTGAGCTCCTCCCTAAGGCCTTCACACTCTTACAACTCCAACAAGCGATAGAAACACTCTCTGGCCGGTTTATGCATAAGCCAAACTTCCGCCGCCTTGTGCTGCATCAAAACCTCGTGGAAGAAACCGGAGCTTATGAGCGTTTTACTGCTGGACGACCTGCCAAGCTCTACCAGTTTCGCCCTGCGGCAATGGCCTCTTGTTACCTGGGGTCGGCCTTCCTCCCCATAGAGGCAGCGCATTAATCACACCATAAAATCCTATAAAACACTTGCAAGGAAGCTATTGCGCCCCCTATTATGCTCATAGTGAGTATAAATCATATAAGGACCTCTCCATGATGCAGGCCGTTGCTACGTCTCCCTCTCGTGCGGCGTTATACAGCCCTGTGGCCTCTCTTATGGCGCGGCAGGACTGGGAACGGCTCTTTGCCGAGGATATTGAGGCGATCTTAGAGCTCAAACGCAAACATAATGCGGTCATTCTCGCTCATAATTATCAAACGCCGGAAATCTTTCACTGCGTGTCCGATATTCGTGGGGATAGCTTAGCCCTTGCTCGTGAAGCCCAAAATCTGGAGCAAGATGTCATCATCATGGCTGGTGTTCACTTCATGGCTGAGACGGTCAAGCTGTTGAACCCTACAAAAACCGTCCTCATCCCCGATGCTTTGGCGGGGTGCTCCTTAGCTGAAGGCATCACAGCAGAAAATGTCCGCACCTTGCGGGAGCGTCACCCCGGTGTGCCCGTTGTAACCTATGTAAATAGCTCCGCCGCAGTAAAGGCTGAGACGGATGTTTGCTGTACCTCTGGCAATGCGCGGCGTGTTGTGGAGAGCCTCGGCGTGCCAGAAGTCATCATGATTCCCGATGAGTTCCTCGCACGGAACATCGAGCGGGAGACGGGCATTAAGATGCATACATGGTCCGCCCGTTGTGAGGTGCATGAGCGTTTCACCCCGCAGGAAATCCGCCAATATCGGCGTATGCATGGCCCGCTCCATATCATCGCCCATCCAGAATGTTCCCCCGATGTTGTGGCTGAGGCCGATCATGCAGGCTCCACTGCCAGCATGATGGACTATATCGCCCAACATAAGCCCGAAAAGGTCATGCTCATCACCGAATGTTCGATGAGCGATAATCTCGCTGCGATGCACCCACAAACCAACTTCATCCGCCCCTGTAATCTCTGCCCGCATATGAAGCGCATCACGCTCAAAAATATTCGTCAGGCCCTAGAGACCATGAGCACAGAAGTCACCATCCCAGCCGACCTCCAAGCCCCGGCGCGCCGTTCAGTCGAGCGCATGTTGGCCATTAAGTGAGGGCACGTCCCATGCAGGGAGATAGCCTCTCCCGCTATGCTGGCTGGCCCATCATCATCGGGGCCGGTCTGGCGGGGCTTATGGCCGCGTTGGAGCTTGAGGAGCCATGCCTCATCCTCGCCCCCAGCTTCACAGGGGAAGGCACAGCCAGCACCCTTGCCCAAGGAGGCATGGCCGCCGCTATTGGCCCAGAGGATAGCCCCGCCCTCCATGCCGCAGATACACTCAAAGCCGGGGCAGGCTTATGTGACCCCGCCATGGTCCAGCGCATCACCGAGGCCGGGCCGCACGCTGTTGAAACGCTGCTCCGCCTTGATGTCCCCCTCGCACGTGATGAGGCAGGTCAACTCGCCCTGCATTTAGAGGCCGCCCATAGCCGTAAGCGAATTGTCTTTGCCGGGGGCGACCGTAGCGGGCACGTGATGTTGCATCACACACTCCAAGCCGCCCGCAAAAAAGAGACCATCCATTGGCTTGAAGGCACGCTAGAAGAGTTTTACGCACCTGATGGCAGCCTCCAAGGGGTATGGAGTTCCGCCGGGTTTATCCCAACAGGCCGGTGTATTTTAGCCAGCGGTGGTTGCGGCGGGTTGTATCAACATACCACCAGCCCATTAGCAAATCGTGGCATTACACTCGCTCTTGCCGCTCAGGCAGGGGCCACATTACGGGATATGGAGTTTACGCAATTCCACCCCACCGCTCTTATCGCAGCAGAACCCACGCACCGCCTCGCCCTCATTAGCGAAGCCGCACGCGGGGCGGGAGCCGTACTGCGTTTGGAAGATGGTTCCCGCTTTACAGAAGAACTCGCCCCGCGCGATGTTGTTAGCCGTGCTATCGCTGCACAGCTCCAGCAAGGCCACCGCGTGTTTTTGGATGGCCGCACCCTACCGGGCGGGGCCTTTAGTGCGCACTTCCCCGCTATTACGCAGGCATGTCACGCCGCAGGATACGACCCTGATAACCAAATGCTGCCTGTTCAACCGGCCATGCATTATCACATGGGCGGGCTAAAGGTGGATCATAAAGGCCGGACCACGCTTCCCGGCCTCTGGGCCTGTGGGGAAGTGGCCTGCACGGGGCTACATGGGGCCAATAGGCTCGCCAGCAATTCGTTGCTCGAGGCTCTCTTATGCGGGCAATGGGCAGGGCAGGATGTCAATGCGTGTGTAGCAGATGCGTCCCCTACCATCGTGGCCACACCACCCTGCCCTACCGCCTCAACGGATTGGCCTTTGCGGGTGGAGATGCAGCATCATCTTGGTATCCTCCGCACCCGTGCAGGGATAGAGCAACTCTTAGAGCGGACCCTCCCTCTTGCACGGCATAATCTATGTGCCCTTACAGCCTCTTTCATCGCGTGGGGGGCTTTGCACCGCCTAGAGCAACGCGGCGCGCATTGGCGTGATGATGCCCCCGGCCTCCAACCTGCCCGCCATTATGACTGGCACTTACACGACCTCCCCTTATAAAACGGATTTCCTCATGGCTCTTGAAACTCTCTTTCTGCCCGACCTCCTTTGGGAACCTGTCATTACCACCGCCCTACGGGAGGATTTCGGCACGGGGGGCGATGTAACGACCCAATCACTCCTTGCCGGGCAACCATCCTTACGGGCCAGCTTTGTTGCTCGGCAAGCAGGACGATTAGCCGGTCTCCCCGGTGCCCGCTTGGCCTTCTCCTTGCTAGATAAGGACACACGCTTCATCCCGCTCAAGCAAGACGGTGACCACATTGCAAAAGGCGATGTCCTTGCCGAGGTAGAAGGCCCTGCTAGTGCCGTGCTAGGGGGTGAGCGCGTCGCCCTTAACCTCCTCTCTCACCTTAGTGGCATTGCAACCATGACAGGGCAGATTGTCGAAGCCGTTGAGGGTACAGGCGTGCGGGTATGCTGCACACGCAAAACACTCCCCGGCTTACGCGCTTTGCAAAAATATGCCGTCCGCGCTGGTGGGGGGAGCAATCACCGCCATAGGCTTGATGATGCGATTATGCTCAAAGATAATCACCTTGCCCTTTTTGGCAGCACCATTCCCGCAGCCCTAAAAGCAGCACGCCAACGGGCTGGGCATCTCATGAAGATTGAATTAGAGGTCGACTCCCTCGCTCAACTGGCCGAGGCCCTTGCATGCCCTTATGGGCCGGATGCGTATTTGCTGGATAATATGACACCGGACATGCTGCGCGAGGCTGTGCGTATGGTCCAAGGCCGCGCTATTACCGAGGCTTCCGGCGGGATTACACCAGCTACAGCCCGTAGCATGGCAGAAAGCGGGGTGGATTGTCTCTCCCTCGGCTGGTTGACCCATAGCATCACCGCCCTTGATATTGGGCTCGACATCACCACCGCCTAACCCCTTTTGTTAGAATTGGTCCTTCTGCTGTCGTAACTGCGCTAAGGCCTCTACCGATGGAGCGGTAAGGAAAGGGTTTGTCTGCCGCTCTACCCCTAACGTTACTGGGACAGATGGCCGCCCAGCCTCGCGCAGACGGGCAACCTCCGCCACACGCGCCTGAAAGGCAGGGCTATCCTGCCCAAGAGAGGCGATGAACTTTAAATTACCCTGCGTATATTCATGACCGGGGCATAACATGGTCTCATCAGGGAGGGCATCAAACTGCCGAAAGCTTTTAAAAAGCTGCTCGGCTGTGCCCTCAAAGAGGCGACCACTCCCCCCGCTAAAGAGCGTATCCCCACTAAAAAGGGCAGGATGCTCCCCTTCTAGCTCATAACAAAGATGATCCAGCGTATGCCCCGGCGTTGCAAAAACATGGAAGCTCAGCCCCGCTAATGAGAGCTTCTCCCCACCCTTTAGGGGATGATCAATCTCGGCAATATCAGCGGGACCATAAATGGGCGCATGATAACGCTCCCGCAATACCGCCACCCCACCGATATGATCATTATGATGATGCGTTAATAAAATGGCAGCGGGAGGCTGCTCTCCCAACAAGGTCATCACAGGGGCTGCCTCGCCGGGGTCAATCACCACCCAAGGCATGATCGCACTCTGACGCACACACCACACATAATTATCTTTAAACGCGCAAAGCGGCTTAATCTCTACCGTCATAAGGCCCTTACCTCTCCAAAACCATCAGCCCTTAAAATGGATGTCGCCTCCCTAGGTGACAACACCCGCTCCACCATTGTTTTATGCAGCGTACCTCATAGAAAGACTTGACCCACCCGATAGGTGACGTATGAGTAATGATATGTCACTTATCAAATCATTCAAACTCGTTCTTGCGCCGCCCCACCGTGCGGCTACTCCATTCCTGACAGCGGGCCTGCTGACAGCCATTCTCGGGCGGCTGACACCGTGGCGTCTCACCCGCGCGATAGGCACGGCCGGATTCGCCTTTACGGGATTCTGCCTCTATTTCTTCCGCAACCCACGCCGAACATCCCCACAGGGGGATAATCTCGTCCTCTCTAGTGCTGATGGTCGCGTAACGGGCGTTTCTCTTGTTGCGCCTCCAGCTGCTTTGGAGATGGGCAATGCCCCCGTATGGCGGGTTTCTACCTTCCTCTCTGTCTTAGATGTCCATGTAAATCGTATGCCCGTTAGCGGGACTGTCTCTAAAATTGCCTATCATGCAGGCCGGTTCCTCAATGCCAGCTTAGATAAAGCCTCCGAGCATAATGAGCGGAACGAGCTGCGTATTACACTTGATGATGGCCGTCAGCTTGCCGTTGTCCAAATTGCTGGCCTCATCGCACGGCGTATCCTCTGTAATGTGCAAGAAGGTGAGCGCGTAAAAGCGGGCGAGCTTTTCGGTCTCATCCGCTTTGGCTCCCGCACGGATATCTACCTTCCCCCCGGCATCACCCCTGAAGTCTTAGAAGGGCAGACGATGATTGGTGGTGAAACCATCATCGCACGGCTCTAACGAGTTCGCCATGCAAAAACCTACATCTGGTAAAATCATGGTCCGCCGTTACCGGCGCAAACGCCGCCGTGTTCATGGCCGTTCCTTCAATCGCCTAGTGCCGAACATCCTTACCATGCTCGGCCTCTGCGCGGGGCTAAGCGCAATTAAGTTCTCCATGACGGGGCACTTCACCCACGCAGCAGCGGCTTTGCTCATCGCCGCTTGTATGGATGGGCTAGATGGCCGCATTGCCCGCCTCTTAAAAGGAACATCCCGTTTTGGGGCGGAGTTTGATAGCCTTTCGGACTTTGTGTGTTTTGGTGTCGTCCCGCCTTTTATCCTCATGCTATGGGCCTTACCTGCGACAGAGCGGCTCTCCTTCATCCCTTTCATTTTATTCACCGTGTGCATGGCCTTACGCCTTGCACGGTTTAATTCTGCTTTGGATGATGATACCGCGCCGGAATATGCCGCTAACTTCTTCTCCGGTGTGCCGGCTCCTGCCGGGGCGGGACTTGCACTTTTCCCCGTCTTTTTAGGGTTAGAAGCCCATCGCAATCACTTAGAGGGGGTTGCTCGTTTTGCTCACTCCCCGTGGTTGGCCGCTACCTGCTTGATTGTAACGGCGTTCCTCCTTGTCTCGACCTTGCCTATTTGGTCGTTTAAGAACTTTAAGGTCCCCTCCCGCTATATTCTACCTATGCTGGTTGGCACGGGTGCTTATGCGGCTATTCTGATTGCAGAGCCTTGGGGGGCCTTAGCCGCTGCGGGCATAATTTACCTTATTATGATCCCTCTCTCACGCCGTTCTTATTGGCGGCTACGCCGCGAGGCAGAGGATTCTTGGGAGACTGTAGAGGATGACCCGCCCTCTGCTAATTCCACCAAGGCGTGAAGAATAGCCTCTGGTGAAGGCGGGCAACCGGGGATAGTGCTATATACACGGCTAAGGGCAGCAATCCCACCTAGCGTTGTGTAGTTACTTCCCCACAGCCCGCCATTATAAGCGCAATCCCCTATAGCAATCAGGCTGCGCCCGGGGGGCATAGCCTCCCATGCGCTAGCTAATCCCCCCGCGCTAGAGCGCGTCACTGCCCCTGTTACGAGCAACCAATCAGCATCTTGAGGATGTTGTACGCGCTCAAAGCCACTCCCCTCCAGCGGATAAGCACTCCCCCCCAGAGTGATCAGCTCCATCGCGCAGCCTTCACAACTGCCTGTCTCTAACGTAAAAAGACGAATATCTCGCCCGCCACGCCGCTTAGAGTGGGGCCGCCATTTTTGTACATCCAGAAAAGCAAGGAGCATTGTCAATGGTGCTGGTTGCATGATCTAGTCGTACTCCTTCAAAACAGCGTATAAGATTATCCTATACACCGAAAGGCCATCTCTCCCCAAAAGGAACTCTCTAGCCTTATGAACCCCTCATCTCGCCGCCATATTTTGCTTATCGCCAACCCTATTGCTGGCCATTACACAAAAGAGCGACTCACACATTTTGTCGAGCAGTTGGAGCAAACAGGCTATGATGTACAGGTGGAACTCACCCGTGCCCAAGGCCATGCGGCGGATATTGTGCGAGCTTATTTAGAACGAGATGAACAAAACGTACCAGATATCATCATCGCTGGTGGCGGCGATGGCACCATTGCTGAAATTGCTCAAGCGATGATGAAGGCCTCTTGCACCCTTGCCCTTTGGCCTATCGGCTCGGCTAATGTCCTAGCACGCGAGCTTAATATCCCCTTTGATGATGCCGAGAATGTAACCCTCCTCGCCCGTGGCACGCGCTGTAGCGTCTGGCCGGGGCAAATAACAACAGCGGACAACACAACCCCGACCCTGTTCCTCCAAATGGCAGGGGTCGGCCTTGATGGATGGATTGTCCAGAATCTTTCACCCGTACTTAAAAAACGCATAGGGCGCACAGCCTATGTTCTTACAGCCTTACAGCTTGCTATCTCCAAACGGCTTCCCCCCTTCAAAACGCGTGTAGATGGCGTCTCTTACCGCACCGTTTTAAGCATTATCTCCAAAGGGCGGCTATATGGGGGGCCTTTTGCGCTTTTTCCTCACAAGCTCCATCGGCAGCCTGCTTTTTCCGTCCTACTGCTCCACCGGCTTAACCCGTTGCTCATCATCTGGCATCTCATCATGATGCGCCTCAGACGGAAAACATATTCCAACACTGCTTTTACCATCCTCACAGGGGAGAAAATCACCTGCGACCATACCAGCCCTATCCCCGCCCAAAGTGATGGGGACTTCCGCGGCACCACGCCACTCCAAATTACTAGCGCACCAACCCTTTTAAAGATTATCGCTCCCCCCCAACCACGGGAGCCTTCCCTCTCAAAGCGCAATAGCGGCAGGCGATAAACCTAGGGATGCTAACATCACCCCTAGCTGCTCTGGCGATTGCCCCTCCAACACGAGGCCCAAAATAGCCAAAAGTGGCAAAGCCGGGTCGCGTATCTGTATCTTTGTAATACGCCCCGCTTCAAGCTGAAGATGATACCAAACATCCCCGCGCGCGCCCTCTGCGACCCCAAGCCCTTCATCCGTCCGCGGGATGACATTCCCGTCCCGCTCCTGCCCAAAGGACGCCATAATCTGCCCTATAATACGCAACGATTCCTCACATTCTGTCATGCGTTGACGATGGCGCGCCCAAGCATCACCCTCATGCCGTACCGCACCGCCTAAAGCCTGCACACGCATGCCTTCATCCATGAAGCGAAAATCTACATATCGCCCGCTAGCTCGACCAACCGCACCCCCTAAAGCGTAATCCCACGCCAAAGCTGTCGGAATAATAGCAATATTCTTCAGCCTATTATCAAACAGTCCCATAAGCTGTTTTATCTGTATAAGACGAGGCCGCAACATTGATGATAAAGCCTGCATGAAAGGCAAAATCTCTCCCCCCTCACTCTGCCCTTCTAGTGTGATGCTATTGGTCAAACGCCGAGAGAAGCCATAATCCGCGCATAGAGCCGCTAGAGCTTCCCGCGTATGCTCACATATGCTTGCAAGCAAACCCGCACCCACGTGTTGCGCTGTTTGGCTGAGGTCAAAAAGATGCACCCCGATGCGCTCTACCTCCAATAGAAGGAGCCGCCTATCCCGCTCATATGGGTTAGGGCGGCGGCCTTCAGCTTGCTCTATGGCCCGTATAAATGCCAAAGGATGCGCTACAAATCCGCTCGCTGTGATGCGGCTTATCAGCGGCAATGCCTCTTGGGGGGACAACCCCATCAAACGGGAAAGCACACCGCGATGCCCAGCGGCAATCTGCACCTCTATTTGCTGCATCGCACCTTCAGAGAGGGCATAATCAATCCCCAGCAAACCCGGCACTTGCGTCTGTGATGGCTCCATCCGGCAGGCAGGCAACGGCTGCCCCATACCATCAGCTACAGGCAACGGATGAGCCGCTAATGGTGTTATTAGAGACCAACTCCCATCATCAAGCGCAGGACTATCATCCCGAGCGGACCATGCTTCTACCCCCCATAAATCCCGCGCCATGCGCTCGCCCCATTGTGCTGCGGGAAAATAAGGCGACACAGCTTGATAATGTCCCTGCTCTATAGCCGTACTCACCAGCAAAGGTTGCTCCCCCGCACATAGGAACAAAGCTGTTGCCCAAGACTCATCGGCCCAAAAGGCCAATAAAGCCACTCTGCGCTCATTTTGTTGGAGGAAATGCAGCCAACCTGCCGAGGATACACGATAATGGAACAGCCCTACCCGTTCCCCTCCCTCTAAAATAGGGTCCTCCATCATCGTCCAACCCCTCTCACCATTTGAATGGCTGGCTCTGGCATAAGCCCCATAGCGAGCAGAGCAATCCCCAACAATGTTAAGGCCCCTAACAGCACCAATAACAGCCTTATAAGGGTATCATGCCATCGCCACACCGCTAAGAATGTTTGCGGCAAGCTCTCCAGCTCCAACCCGCGCAGCCCCATACAAAGGCAGATAAACAGCCCCACGCAAGCTGCCCTCCCTAATGATGCCGCTAGCACAATAGACACCATCATAAGGAGAGGGAGCATCATCTGCATGGGTAAAACCGTTAACCCTCCGGGGGGTAGTCTGGTATAACCCGCCTCGCCTCTTATAACCGCCTCCCTCTCGCACACCACACGCAACGATGCGGCGAGTAAAACTGCGCTATAGAGCCATAAAAGCACCAGCCTTTGCCCCGTCCCCGCCGCAAGTACAGCAAAGCCAAGCACCCATGTTAATGACGGTACGCGCCCTTGCTTTCCTAAAACCACACTCCCGAGGGCTAAAAGCCCAGCAAGTACCATCAAAGACCGTGCCAGTGGGGTCACCATCACCAAAGGCAGCAAAAAAAGCGGAACAAACCGCAACCCGACATCCAACAATGCCAACTCTGCCCGGCTAGAAGCCCTATGGCCCAAGCCTGCCATCATGCACAACCCGGTTAAAGCGAACACCTGCCCGACCTGCAAAGCCGTGTCCGCCGTGGCAAAAACGCTCCCCCCACGCATAACCATCAGCCCCACACTGGCAAGCACCACACCGCTTAGCCGTAAGCGCACCACCTCCCATGCAGGCATAGCGCGCCGCGTGGCACGCCCATCCCACCATGCCAGTAAAACCGTCCCGGCAGCATCAAAAAACAGCGCAGCTAAAGGCGGGCGCAATAATAACGCCATAAAAATACAACCCGTCACCAAGAGGGGGACATACTGCTCCATCCCCGCACGAAAAGACGCGCTATGTTGATCATTTAGAGAGTGCGCCTCGCCCTTACGCCCAGCCAAAATAATGACAGCTATGCAGGCTTCCAGCCCCAAACAAACCGCTTGCCCCCAGCTTATATGGGAGGAGCACCCTAGCAAAGCTAGCGTACTCAACCCCGCGCCAAGCCACGCCATGGCCCCAGCTTCCTCTGGTCGTTTTGCGGCCCAAAGCACCCACACCACCAGAAAAGGCCAACAAAATAACCCTAATAAAATAGGTGAGGCGAATAAGCCCGGCGCAAAGGCCGCAGCGGCGAAGGCCATTAATCATCCCCCACACGCCACCACGCTAAACGCGGCAGCAGGACCAGAGCCAAAAACACCAATACACCCCACAGGGCTAACCCCGTTACAAATACGCCCCAAGACGGCAAAAGACTCGCCATAACCAACAGCCCATCCACCGCCATAGCAAGCCCGCAAAATTGGGACAGAGCTTCTCCACATACCGCTGCACATAACCCCGCTAGGACCAGCCCGATGCCAAATGTGGGGACCAAACCCAATCCTGCTCCAAAAAAGGCCAATACAAATTGCAATAATAGCGTCAGCACCACAGGCAAAATCTCACGCCCACCGTTAGAAACACGCCGCTGCCCAACAGTAAAATGCCGTATCACGCCCCATAGCAATAGGTTCGCGACAGGTAAAACTATAACAGCTAACCCAGCGATCCATCCCGTCCCTGATGTTCCAGCAATCGCCGCACATACAACGCCATAAAGCGGCAACCAGCGACCATCCCGCCCTAGCGACATCAATAACAAGACCAAAGCGCATGCAAATCCCGCCATCATACGGCAAATCGTCCCGCCAAAGCCATTAAGCCTGCTAGGCCAAGTAATAACGCAACAAAATGACGGTATCGGCTCAGCCCCGTAGCCCGCCCTATGATGATAAGGGCTGCCCCGCCCATAAACCGCCCAATGAAACCGGCCACACTTCCCAGCCCTTCTAGCCCGAATAGCACCGGTAAAAGACTATCCCCCACAAGCAGCACCCAACCTAGACGATAAAGCTCTAAAATCCTCTGTTTTTGGTCACGCTCTGCACGGCTAGGCGGCCAAGCCTGCTCTATCATCTCAGCAGCCAGAACCTCACGGCGCGGCACAGGGGTGAGGAACGCCAATGCCACAGCACAGCATAAAGCTGTCCCTGCCAAACTAGAGCCGGGGGCGGCAATAAGGAGATGATGCACCCCCAAAAAACCCGTCACGCCCGGTGCAGCAAGGACGAGAAAAGATTCCATCAAGCACAGAACAAACCAACACCGCACCACTTGCCCAAAATAAGAAGGCGCAGCCCATAAAGCCCCCGTTAAAATAAAGCTCCCCACCAAAAGCGGGTCTGCAAGCCATGCCCCTACCAGCCCTAAGCAGGAGGGCATTATAAAAGACATCCCCGCCAAAATAAGAAGGGCTAACAGGGCAAGCGTCAGCATCAACCCGCTTTCTACATCAATACCGTGCCGTAAAATCTCCCGCCCAAAATGCCCGAAACGCCGATAACGACTACCCAATGGGGCTACTGCGCGCCCTACCAAAAAGGCTGGAACATCCTCCATCACCCAAACCATAAGTGGCACTACTGCAAGCAATGCCACACTTTGGCACACAAGCTCTAACCCTAGGCGCACGCCATCTATAAAGTATGGCATAATAGCGTTCTTCACTGGGCAAGCCCCAACATAACCAAAACGCCACCCAAAAAGACCAGCCAAAAGACAGCACTAGAATCCCGCAACGGGAGAGATGATAAAAGTGCGCGGCCAGATGATTGCACCACGCCTATATGCTGCTGCCCTCGCACGACCAAGCGTTTTATAGGCCATAAACGCAGCGGGGGAGCCTGCATACCTACCGCTAATACGTCCATCCTAATACGCGACTGCCACGTCTTAACATGCCCGCGTGAGAGGCCCCGCCACACCACAAATAATGCCAGCCAGAAAAGAGGGAGGGCTATCATGCTCCCATCCCCACCGGGGAGACGATAAAACCACGCCCCTCTATGACCTGCTGCACCGGGCATCCATTGCGTCACAAACCCACATAGGGATGGTAAAAGAGCCGCTATGATAAGGCCTATCCCCCATTCCACCCGCTTACATGGTTGAATAGAGGCAGCCTCACGGAGGCTAACCATACCATCCCCTAATGATAAGCCCATCACCATAATGGCTAGAATACACCCTATCACTGCCCAGCCTTCGGTTCCTCCGCTCAAACCCAATGCGGTATGCAACCCCATCCACCCAACAACAAAGCCCGGCAAGGGTGGAGCGGGGATGCTCAAACACACAGCAAATGGCCAAATAGCCGCGATAGTTTGGCAAGTTACATCCAACAGCAAGGCGCAAAATGCTGTTTCTACCCCTATTGATAGGCCTTGCTGGCGGGAGATTTCCATAAGACCTAAAAGCATTAACGGCCGCAGCAAACGGCAAGAGCGTAACAAAACCTCCCAATCGCGCCCTAATTCTACTAAAAGGCCTATCGCTACGAGGGCAACACTCCCACCCAGCCATAATAATGGATGAGCTGATGCGCCCCCATGACCCAACCCTATAAGCAGCACTATCGCTACAACCTGCCCTACCCGGCTCATCTGCGCTTGGCCTGCCGCCCAAAGGCACAAGGCCATCAACCCCAGTCCGCCTAGCCCGGTTGGAGAGAGACCATACCCTAATAACGCAGGTACCCCCCATATAGGGCGAAAAGCCGCCCCACCGCCAAAAAAGAGCAGGGCTAGAGCCACCAAACACGCCGCAGCCCCCGCATGCCCAACCACCCCCAAAGCGGCAAAGGCCATGAGGAACCCCGCCATATGGCAGCCCCCTTGCCGCCATGTAACAACAGGAACAGACCGCCATAACCCACGGACAAACACGCGCACAGCCCCATCACCACAAAGCAATAGGGCTAATAATGCCAGCAAGCAGAGCAAAAAGGGATCATGAAACGGCATAGACTATTCTACCCCTTCTTCGCCCAACCTTTGGCCTGCTGCTGCCAATAGGTCATGCCGTAACCGGCTTGTTTCAGGCTTTTCCACCGCTGGCGTGCTTGCTGAACCGCTTGCTCATCACGACCATCAAAGAGGTCGAACACACGTTGAAAACCTACCAAATCGCCATCCCACGCCCCGTTGAGCCGAAAGAGGAACGTCCCTTCATTCGGTCGCTCGTCAGACTCTGTAAGCCAGATGGGTTGGCGATGTGCCTGGCCTGTTTTTGCATAACCATGCGGGAGCCACATCAAGGGAGGGACTTTCCACAACACTTCATCCAAGGCCTTAACCTGAGCGGCATCCTCACAGCGCACAACCGCCCGCGCCCCGCTCTCTAAGGTGCGTTCCAACAAAGCGGGTAAGGCTTCCTCCAAAGTGGTGCGGGTAAGGTGGTAGAACCCGACCATCGCACGCTCTGGCGGCGCGCTCTCACCCATCCCCTCCGCCTGATGCTCCATAACGCGTCCCTTACCTTATGACGCTGTATCGCTGTAAAGCTGAACAAAGCGGTCCAACAGACGCACCCCAAAGCCGCTCGCCCCCTTAGGGGTTAAAGCTGTTGCTTTTTCAGCCCATGCCGTACCGGCAATATCCAAATGCGCCCAAGGAGTCTCACCGACAAAGCGTTTGAGGAACTCCGCTGCCAAGCTAGAGCTACCCGGCCGGCCACCGATATTCTTCATATCGGCAATGTCGGAATCAATACGCCGGTTATAAGCAGGCCCCATCGGCATACGCCATAAAGCCTCTCCTGTTTCATCCCCTGCTTTCGTTAAAGCCTGAGCAAGCTGGTCGTTATTGCTAAATAAGCCGGCAATATCATTCCCCAACGCTACAACGATGGCCCCGGTTAGGGTCGCGAGATTCACCATCAGCGCAGGCTTATAAGTTTGGCGCGTATAAGAGAGGAGGTCTGCTAAAACAAGGCGGCCTTCTGCATCCGTATTCAGCACCTCAATGGTCTGGCCACTATGGCTTTTAACAATATCACCCGGACGTTGCGCCGCACCGGAGAGCATATTCTCCACCAGCCCAACAACCCCAATGGCATTCACTGCGGCCTTACGGCGGGCTAATGCGCTCATCACACCCACAACGGCAGCAGCCCCGCCCATATCCATCTTCATCTCATCCATCCCCGCTGCGGGCTTGATGGAAATACCGCCAGAATCAAATGTCACGCCCTTACCGATAAAAGCCAGCGGTGCCGTCTCTGCTTTAGCGGCCCCCTGATAGCGCATAATCACCGTAAAGGGCGGTTGCTCACTGCCTTGTGCTACACCCAACAAAGCCCCAAAGCCGAGGGCTTCCATCTGTGCGCGGTCCAGCACTTCAATCTCCAAACCAAGGGCGGAGAGCTCCTGAATCCGGTCCTTAAACACGGCCGGCGTTAAACGATTTGCAGGCTCATTAACGAGGTCACGCGTAAGGAACACACTTTCCCCTAAGCCTTCCAGCTCGGCCCAACGTGCCTCAAGCTCCTTTATCGCCCCTGTGGAGGGCACAACGATGTGAAGTACCTTAAGGCTTTGCGGTTTTTGGCTCACTGTTTTGTAACGGTCAAACCGATACCCCCCCAAACGAGCACCTAAAGCAAGCTCCGCAGCAAGAGAGGCTTGCTCTGCCTCGACCAACAAGCTGGCCTTATCCGCTTTAATTTTACTATGGGCTAAAAGACGCAGCGCATTGCCTCCTGCCAACTGCATCGCCTGCGCTGTTGTTTGAGGCTCATCATCACACGGGGCACAACCGATGAGATGGAATTGCGCTATCGAGTCTTCTGGGGCGATGAGGCTAACACTCTCCCCCACCTTCCCCGCAAATGCCCGCAAAGAGGCCGCTCGCACTAAAGCCCCGCCTAACATCTTATCATAATGCTGAAATAACGCGCCCTTGATAAACTCTGCCCCATGGCACAATAACAACGCAGAAAGACCGGCTTTATCCTGCCCTTGTCGCTTTGTGGTGAAAGAAATAGTAAACATCATGCCCCTACCTAAATCATTATCTCTCAAAACTGGCCCGCCTGCCCCCTATGAGACTAGGACGAAGACCCTTATTCCCCTCTTATATCAGAGAAGAGGAGAAGTGACGAATGAGCAATAATACGCTACTATCACCCACATGAACGCTTCCTCCGCCCCTGTCCCGCAAGATTATGACCTCTTAAACCTCGCCCTAGAGGTCATTGATGAAGCCGCCGCGATTGTGCGTGATGTCCGCGCGCGTGGGTTTCAGACCGATATAAAAGAGGATTCCTCCCCTGTAACAGAGGCTGATAAAGCCTCCGAGGCGCATATTCTCAAACGGTTGCGGGATGCCTGCCCCACCATCCCCGCTATTGCTGAAGAAGAACATGCCTCAGGCACGCATATCCAGCCGGGCAACAGCTATTGGTTGATAGACCCGCTAGATGGCACGCGCGGATTTGCCGCTGGGGGCCATAATTTTACCATCAATATCGGGTTGATTCGCGACCATCAGCCCGTTCTTGGGGCGGTTGCCCTGCCTGCTCAATATGGGATTTACGGTGGGGGCAGAGGCTTAGGGGCTTTTCAACTTATTGGGGAGCAACGCCACCCCATTAAAACGGCCCCAGTGGGGAAAGAAGGCTTACGCGTTATGGCCTCCTCCCACCATACATCAGAAGACCTATTGCGTAAATGGTCAGATGGCCGTCACATTCATTGCATCACACGGTTAGGCTCTGCGGCAAAAATCATCCATATTGCCGAGGGGAAAGCGGATTTCTACCCCCGGTTTGGCCCTACGATGGAATGGGACACCGCTGCCCCGCACGCGATTTTAGAAGCTGCGGGCGGTCATTTATTGGATGAAACAGGCCAACCCCTCCGTTATGGGAAGAAAGGATGGTTGAACCCACCCTTCTTCTGTACAGGCTATACCCCACATTAATCCCCGCCCTTTCTTACATCTTGGTACCACATATTATGCCTATGCCTCACGCCCCCTCCCACACGACAGAACGGCTCGACCATGATTATGACGGCATCCGCCGTGCTGCCCGCTTGTTACAACAAGGGGGGCTTGTCGCCTTCGGGACGGAGACCGTCTATGGGCTGGGTGGGCTTGCGACCTCCCCTCATACGGTAGAGCGCATCTTCCAAGCCAAGGGCAGGCCAAGCTCTAACCCGCTTATCTGCCATTTTGCCACTGCTGATGCCGCATTTGCAGAGATTGATGAGACAGCCCCTCTTTATGAAATGGCTCGCTCACTCGCCAAAGCCTTCTGGCCCGGCCCGCTAACCCTCATCCTCCCCCGCCATGCAGAAAGCCGCATCTGCCCTGCTGCCACAGCGGGCTTAAAGACTCTGGCCATTCGTGTTCCTAAAGGCCGTGCGGTGGAGGAGCTACTCCAACATGTTGGGCAGCCTATCGCTGCACCCTCTGCCAATCGCTCTGGTAGAGTGAGCCCTTCCCAAGCATCGCATGTTTTGGAAGAGCTGGATGGCCGGATTGATGCTGTTTTGGATACTGGCCCTTGCGCTGTGGGGGTAGAAAGCACCGTGCTAGACCTTACCGGCACACAACCCATCCTCCGCCGCCCCGGTGGCATCACCTTAGAAGCTTTAGAGGGCCTTTGTAGCCCAATTAACGTAGCGGACCATATGAGCGCGCACAGCCAGCCCAACGCGCCGGGGCAAGCAGCGTCCCATTATGCCCCCTCTTTACCAGTCCGCCTAAATGCAACGCATCTCTCCCCGGGTGAGGCCTTTCTTACCTTTGGCGACTATATAGCCGAGGGAGCCGCCCCAGCTCTTAACGTCAATCTCAGCCTAGAAGGTAATGTGGAAGAAGCCGCTCACCGTCTCTTTGCAGCCTTACGGCAGATAGATCGTTCTGCTGCACGCCATAACCTCACGGCCATCGCTGTAGCTCCCCTGCCGCATGATGGGTTAGGCCGTGCTTTACAGGATAGGCTTAAACGTGCTGCGGCCCCGCGCCCTGCCTAAAACATGGCCCTACAGCACACTCCACCCCCCCTATTTCGCCATGTTACATCCTTAGCGTTGTTGGACCGCTACATCCTCCATCATCTCCTCATGGGGCTTATTGCCCTCACGGGCGGGGCCACAGCCTTAATCTGGCTAACACAATCGCTCCATTTTATCAGTATGGTGGTGCAACATGGGCTTTCCCTACTCGCCTTTTTGCATCTCACCCTCCTAATGGTGCCTTCCTTCATCAGTGTCATTCTCCCCGTCACGACATTTCTTATCACCTTATGGTTCTACCATCGGCTCGCAGGAGACCGGGAACTCACCGTCTTGCAAGCTATGGGCCTCTCCCCCCTCCGCCTCGCCCGGCCGGGACTAATTGGGGCGGGGCTGGCCTGCCTCACCGGGTACGGGCTTAGCCTTTGGGCCGCACCGATCGCTTATCATCACTTCCACCGCTATGAGCTAGAAATCCGCAATCGCGCAGCAGCTTTCTTGCTGGAGGAAGGCGTCTTTACCCCCATAAGTAAGGGGATGACCGTATATATCCATGAACGCCGCAGCGATGATAGCTTTGACGGCATTATGATTGAGGATGACCGTAACCCCGCTTATCCCGTCACTATTCTCGCTGAAGATGGCCTGACCACACCACAAGGCGACCTTTTGCGCTTAGTCCTTCATAATGGGTCTCGCCATACGCTAAACCGCCATACAGGCCAGATCAGCACACTTTATTTCCAGCTCGAAACAGTCGATATTGGGTCTGCTCATCATCAAACCTTTGCCCCTGATGTCGCAGAGCTTCCCCTCTCGGCTCTCTTTTTCCCACAAGGTAATCTCTCCCGCCATAGCCGTAATAAATTGCTCATTGAGGGTTGGACGCGCCTGACAAACCCGCTCGCTTGCCTCTCTTATACTATGATAGCCCTCCTCTGCGTCTTACAAAGCCGCTTCAGCCGTCATGCGACATTCCTTCGTCCCACGCTCGCTGTCCTCATTGTGGTGTTATTGATGATTCTCTCCCTCATCCTAAAACATCTTGCAGAGGGAAATCCTGCTTTTGTGCCTCTTTTATGGGCTGAGGTTCTACTCCCTAGCCTCATGGGCGGGGGAAGCCTCTTATGGGCGAGTATGCGCCATAAAACCCCATCCACCTCCATGGCTAGGTAGGGCATTTTATGGTTCATACTGGCTTTTCCACCACATTAGCCCGTTATGTAGGGTGGGCATTTACCCTCACCACAATACTGACCCTATGCGCCCTCACCGGACTCATTTCCCTCTTTGATTTTATCGACCTCCTCCGCCGCGCCGCGGCCCACCCAGAGGCGGGCATACAACCTGTTCTACACATCGCCGCACTTCATATCCCTTATTACAGCCTCTACATCCTTCCCTTTGCCATTTTATTGGGCGGGATGATCTGCTTCTCTCGCCTGGCGCGCTCCTCCGAGCTTGTGGTAACCCGTGCCGCTGGCCTCTCCGTATGGCAACTTCTCCTCAGCCCGAGCTTGTGTGCAGCCCTTTTAGGGACCTTTATGAGTGCTGCTTTGTCGCCCCTATCCTCCGCAAGCTACCGCCATGCTGTCGCATTAGAGGCCCAGTGGCTACAAGGCCCTAACCCCCAGCCGCGCACGCTCTTTACCGATTTATGGCTTCGCAGTAGCGATAATATTCCCGGCCTTGGGGGGGATATTATCTTCCATATCGGGACACTCCACCAACAAAATACTGTGTTGATAGCGCAACAGTTGACCATCTTCCGACTTGACCGCGCTATGAATCTTTTAGAACGGATTGAAGCCCCAGAAGGCACTCTCTCCCATGGGTATTGGAACATCCATAACGCGCTTACCCTCTCTAATACGCGCATGCCTCATACACCACATGACCTTACTTTACCGTCTGATTTTACACCAAAAATCCTCAATCGGCAGGCTATCCCTGCCGATACACTCTCACTTTGGGCCCTGCCTCATATCATTAAATTGTTGCATCATTCCGGTTTTTCTACGATACCCTATCAACTCCACTTTCAAGGGCTTTTAGCCCTTCCCATGCTTGCGGTTACTATGGTGCTCGTTGCGGCCGGTTTTTCCATTCGTCCGGCAGGGCGTGGTGGCATTGCGCGGATGCTCGGCATTGGTGTAACAGCAGGCTTTACTTTGTTCGCGGTCTCTAAAATCGCTGAGCAACTGGGAAAATCTGGTGCTTTACCCCCGTTGCCTGCTGCTTGGGCACCAGCAGGTATCGGGTTATGTCTCGCGGCGGCCTTGTTGTTGCATTTGGAGGATGGCTAATGCCACTGTCTGCTGACTTTCCGTTACGCGCTGGGCCATTACAGGCTAAGCCACACCGTGTTGGAAAGCCCTGGTCGCTGCTAAGCCAAGCCCTCGCCGGGAGTGCGCTAGGGGCCTTTTTGCAAATTGTTCCCGCCACGGCCGCTCCTACAACCATCCCCGCGCAGCAGCCCCCACAAGATACACAAAAGACTCCCTCTAACGCGCCAAAACCACCTGCTAATGCTCGCCCTCTCCCCGCAGGTACACAGCCCAACCTATCCTCCAATGGCGGCGTGTCAGACTCTGAGCCTGTTACTTACCTCGCCAACCATGAGAGCTATGATAAAACAGGCCTTCTTGTCTTAGAAGGCAATGTCCGTATTTGGCAGGGTGGCCAAGCTATGCGGGCTGATAAGGTTATTTACGACCGCGCTGCTGGTACAATCACAGCACTTCATCATGTCGCGCTCACCCAACCAGATGGCACAATTGCTTATACAGAGCGGGCCGAGTTCTCCCACGGAATGAAGGATGATGTTAGCACGGCCTCTTATGCCCGTATGAAAAATAATGTCAAAATATCCAGCAGCGGGACGCGGCGTAACAATGGCCGCGTGACAGATTTCTCCAACGCTGTTTATACAGCCTGCCCTGTTTGCGCACAGCATCCCGAGCGAGCACCTTTTTGGTCCATAACGGCGCGTAATGCGACACAAGATAAAGATAATCAAAATCTTGAGTTTAATCATGCGTGGTTACGTATCTTAGGGGTGCCTGTCGCCTATTTCCCCTACTTGCCGATTACTGACCCCAGCTCAAAACGTCATAGTGGGTTTCTTAATTTCTATGCGAAACCCCATGACCATTATCTTGGTACGGTCTTTAGCATCCCTTATTTTTGGGTAATTGATGGCCATCAAGACGCTACTTTTACGCCCCTCGTAGGGACAAAATCCGGACCTCAATTAACAGTTAATTACCGCAATCGCTTCAATAACGGTTATTTAAACCTCACCGGTGCTGTCGCTTACGACTCACTACGTAACCAACCTTTCTATAATGCCTTTGGTGAGCCCAGCTATGGTGGGAAGGAGCATGGTGCCCAAGCCTATATTGCAGGCCGAGGCGAATTTAACCTCTCACCTCATTGGCGCGTTGGGTTTAATACTAACCGTACAACAGCAGCAAACTATATGCGTGACTATAGTGTGCCGGGATATGGTAGTGATGCGCTCAATACCAATGCCTATTTAGAGGGCTTTGGTGTTGGCTCCTACCTACGCTTAGATACCCAGATTTATCAGGGTCTTAACCAAGGTATTATTAACAATAAGGACCTCCCCTACTCCCTCCCTCGTTTTACATATGACTTCCAAGGTGAGCCAGATGCTTTAGGCGGGCGTCTCACAGTCCATACGACCGATTTTGTCATTCTGCGCGATCGCGGTGCAAATGACCAACGCGGGGAGCTTGCCTTCCAATGGGATCGCCCTTGGACCAATAATTGGGGCCAGCAATGGGTTTTAACCGCCCGTGTTGATTCTATGGTGTATCATGCCACGCGTATGCATGAGCAACCTCTCTATGAGAAATCTGGATCGCATGTAAGTGGGCAAGTCCAACCAACCCTTGCATTAAAGATGAACTGGCCTTTCCTCCGCAGCTTTGCCAAAGGCCATGCCACGCAGATTTTTGAGCCTATCATTCAGCTGATTGCTGCCCCCAACACAGGCAGTGCTCTGCATCGACAACTCCCTAATGAGGATAGCTTCGCTTACGAGTTTACTGATGCGACACTTTTCTCCCTCAATCGTTATATGGGGACGGACAGGCTTGATGGTGGCTTACGCGCCAATGTAGGCCTACATCAAAATTGGAGCTGGAATGGCCGCTCAGTGGATGTTCTCATTGGGGAAAGCTTCATCCAGCATCCCAACCGTGGGGGGCCGGCTTATATGCGCTATTCCGGCGTTAATCATACATTCTCCGACCCTGTCGGCCGCATTCAGATGACGCCCTCTCGCTTTGTTGATGTCACAGCGCGCGGGCGCTTTAACCCTTATAGTAAACATTTTGACTATGGTGAGGGGCTCGTCTCGGCGGGGATACCCATCTTCCGTGTCATGGCAGGCTATGTGTATGAGCCTAGAACCCCTTATTACTATTACTATACCCCACGCACGAACCGCATGGACCAGTCTCGCGTTAACAACCCCTTCCTTGGTAAAGTCAGCGAGCTTACCGGCGGAGTGACTGGGCGGTGGAAAGAATATTCCTTCGCTTATTACACGCGCCGTAGCATTGCCCGTAAGCAATTTGTGGCAAATGGGGGCACAGTTGGGTATTCTAATGAATGTTTCACCCTCAATGTTTACGCCTCACGTCAAAACACCTATATCGGCGGTCGGCGGCCTAACGTAACGGTTGGCTTCAGCGTCACGTTCAATTCTCTTGGTACCTTCGGAAACTAATCTGGTTATGGCTTTTTACTCTCGTCTCTCGCGCGTTGCACTATTTTCCCTAACAACATGCACCGCCCTTATGGTCGGAGGGCAGGCAATGGCGAAATCGCATATCCCAGCCGCCACCCCTCATGAACATGGAAAAGCAGCAAATACCCCCGCTACGGAAGACCAGATTATTATCATCGTGAATGGGCAAATCCTCACCCAACGCGATGTTGAAGACCGCGCTCGGCTTTTTGTCATCTCCACCGGTCTGACCCCTAATGCAGAAGTTATGGAGCGTCTACGTGGGCAGCTCATCCAGCAGCTCATTAACGAGCGGCTGAAAATGCAGGAAATCCTCCGCCGACATATCAATGTCGAACCGGAGCAAATTGCCGAAGCCATCCGCACCATCGAGACGCGCAATGGCATGCCAGAAAACGCCCTTCGCAACCGGCTTAAAGCTGATGGCGTATCTCTTACAACCTTAATCGACCAAATCCGCGTCCAAATTGGCTGGATGCAAGTACTGCGTGAGGAGCTCGGGACACGCAGCCGCGTTACACCACTGCAAATCACCCAGCGTGAAGAAGCTCTGCAACGCGAGGCTGGACGACCGCAATATCTCATCAGCGAGATCTTCGTCCCTGTGAATGACCCTCGCCATGACGCTACAGAGCTGGCCTTTACCCAAACTATCATCAATCAACTGCGTAATGGGGCTCCGTTTGCGATTGTAGCGGCGCAGTTCTCCCAAGACCAATCCGCCCTACAAGGCGGCTCTCGCGGTTGGATGCAGGAAGATAATATCGAGCCAGAAGTCCTCCCTATCGTTCAAAAAATGCCGGAGAATGCTATCTCTAACCCTATTAAAGTACCGGGGGGCTATGAGATTGTGACTGTTCTGGACCGCCGGACGATTGGTAAGCAAATGGGCACAATCCTCAATATGCGGCAGGCCTTCTTCCCCTTCAGCACTCAGCTAGACCCCTCCAACCCCACGGACCAACAAAAACTCGCTTTGCAGAAAGCGATTCATGAATCACAGACCATCAAAACATGCGAGGAGATGGAGGCTCTCAACACCTCATTGGGCAATAGCCGCCCTAGCAATCCGGGTTTACAAGTTGAGGAGCGTCTCGCCCCCCAAATGAAGGCTGTTGTTAATAAAATCGCCACGGGCCATTCATCCCACCCTCTTGTCGCCCCAGATGGCATTGCTTTGCTCATGGTCTGCTCTCGCGAGCAACGCAACCTTGCCCAGCAAACTCCTGGTCAAATTGCGGACCAGTTGATGAATGAGCGTGTTGAGCAAGCCTCCCAGCAGCTCCAACGCGCATTACGCCGGACAGCTATCATCAAAATCCGCCCGGCGGCTAAAACTGTCCTCGCTCCTTGATGGCAGTACCAACCGCGCTCCCTTCCTTACGCGAGAGCATCCGCCATCATGGGTTGGATGCTCTTAAATCGCTAGGGCAACATTTTTTGCTCGACCCGACCCTTTGTATGCGTATTGCGGCTTTGGGGGGTAACCTCGTCAAAACGCATGTTATAGAGGTAGGCCCCGGCCCCGGTGGGCTGACCCGTGCGTTGCTAGACTCCAACGCACAAAGTGTTCATGCTGTAGAGATTGACCGCCGCGCTTGGCCTCTCCTTGAGGAACTACAGGCCCATTATCCTGAGCAGCTACATATTGTCCGGCAAGATGCCCTAAAGCTAGATGCTACCCAGCTTACCCCCGCACCACGGCAAATTATCGCTAACTTACCCTATAATGTCGCCACACCCCTTTTAGTAAATTGGCTACGCCAAGCCGCGCAATGGTCACGCATGGTCTTGATGTTCCAAAAAGAGGTCGCAGAGCGCATTTGCGCCGCGCCGGGCAGTGCCGCTTATGGGCGGTTAGCCGTACTCGCCCAATGGTGCGCAGAATGTTCCATCGCGCTGACATTGCCGCCGGGGGCCTTCTCCCCTCCGCCAAAGGTTCATTCTGCTGTGGCCCTCATCATCCCCCATGCTGAGCAGCCCGCACCCGCCCTCTTTAAAGCCATGGAGCAAATAACGGCTGCCGCCTTCGGCCAACGGCGCAAAATGCTACGGGCGGCTCTCAAACCCATCAAAGGGAGCATCTTGCTAGAAGAAGCAGGCATCGACCCAACACGCCGGGCCGAAACCCTCACCATTGCCGAGTTTGACACACTCGCCCATTGCCATTTACGCCAGCAACAAGGCCCCTCCTAAACGGAGGGTACGCGCTTAAGCCTCGTCCTTTGCTCGCTGGGCTTGCTCGGCTACAAACATATAATCCCGCGTAAGAGGCACGGCTTCAATATCCCGTGTGATTTGAAGTTGAAAATTCATATGGCCCTGAATGCGGAAAGCAAGCTCACTGGCAAGCAAATAAAGCTCGAACATCCGCACAAAACGCTCATCATATAAGGCTCGCACCTTGTCCTTATTCGTCTCGAAGCGCACACGCCAATGAGCGAGTGTTTTCGCATAATGCAACCGCCAGACCTCACAATCTGTCAGCCACAAGCCTGTCTGCTCCAACGCGGCAAGCGTCTCGCTTAAAGCGGGAGAATAACCACCGGGGAAGATATATTTCGTAATCCACGGATTGGTCATACCCGGCCCATCCATCCGCCCGATGGAATGAATAACCGCAACACCTTCTGGTCGTAATAACCGCTTGATATGGTTGAAGAAGCTCTCGTACTGCCGTACCCCCACATGCTCGAACATCCCCACGGAGACGATACGATCAAACTGCCTATTCAGCGTCCGATAATCCAGCAACTCGAAAGAGACCAAGCCCTCTAGCCCTTCCTCTTTCGCCCGTTGCCGCGCTACTTGCAGTTGCTCAACTGAGAGGGTAATGCCCGTTACCTTCACACCGTAATCACGCGCAAGCGTGAGGGCCATCCCACCCCAACCGCAGCCAATATCTAAGACCTCCAGCCCGGCATGATCGAGCTTCAATTTTGCGGCGATATGACGCTTCTTAGCAATTTGTGCGTCATCTAGCGGCATATCATCATGCTCAAAATAAGCGCAGGAATATTGCCGGTCTTTATCCAAAAACAGCTCATATAAGCTGCCATTCAAATCATAATGATGCGCCACATTTGTACGAGAGCGTTTTAGCGAATTAAGAGGGCGCAAAACGCGGCTAACATACCGCAATTTACCACTAATATCCTCACTCAATAGCCCGCCACGCTCAATATTCGGCATGAGCGTCCACATCACATCCTCTAGGGAACAACCATCAGGGACAACCGTCCCATTCATATATTCTTCCCCAAAGGCTAGGGCCGGTTTTAAAGCAAGAGCGCGCTCCGCCGCTGATGAGAGGATGCGAATAGCCGACTTACGCCCGGGCTTTTCACCGGGATAATAGCGTTGTGTTCCATCACTGTAAGTGACGGTTAAGCTCCCAAAATAGATGAACCGCTTTAGTAAGGCATCAAGAACCGACTTCATCGCGCTATTCCATCCCAACATGGCTCAAAATAGGTTTATTTTGTAGGGACCTAATGGCCACCTCTAGATGCTAATATTTGCACAATATGGGGAGATAACAAGCCCCCCTTATCATCCCCGCGCACTAAAAAAACCCGGCAGAATGAACTCTGCCGGGTTTCTATAAGGTCTCTTAAAAGAGCCGAAAGCCTATTAGCCCTCGTGACCTGTGCCCTCTGCCACTTCACCCTGAGCGGCTTTAGCAGCAGCTTCGGCGGCCTCAGCGGCAGCTTCTTCAGCGGCTTGCTCGGCATGAAGCTCACCAAGGATGTTATCCTCTTCTTCTTCCTGACCGATAACCTCACCGCGTGCCTGACGCTCAGCTTCCTCCTCAGAGCGTGCCACATTAACAGTCACCTGAATGGACACTTCTGGATGAAGGATAATGCGTGCCTCTACCAGGCCAAGCACCTTAATGGGCTCATCCAACACAACTTGCTGACGGGACACCGTCAAACCAGCTGCTGTAGCAGCGGCTGCAATATCACGCGGGGTAACAGAGCCATAAAGGCTGCCACTATCACCTGCCTGACGGATCAACGTCACGCTCAAGCCGTGCATACGCTCGGAAAGACGCTCGGCCTCCTCACGCTTACGGATGTTCTGAGCTTCCAGCTGAGCGCGCTCTGTCTCAAAACGCGCACGGTTAGCCTCTGTTGCACGCAGAGCCTTACCCTTAGGCAACAGGAAGTTACGCGCATAACCCGGCTTCACATGGACGACATCGCCCATCTGGCCAAGATTTTCCACACGTTGAAGCAGAATCAATGATGTCTGGGACATGTCGCGCTCCTCAGTTTACAACATAGGGGAGCAGAGCGAGGAAGCGGGCGCGCTTAATCGCCTGCGCCAGTTCACGCTGCTTTTTAGCCGACACTGCCGTGATGCGGCTGGGGACAATCTTGCCACGCTCGGAAAGGAAGCGGCTCAGCAAGCGTACATCCTTATAATCGATCTTCGGTGCATTCGCCCCGGAGAACGGGCAGGATTTACGGCGGCGATAGAAAGGACGGCGTGCCCCCACAGCCAAACGGCGTGTCGCAGGGTTAACGGCCTGTGTCGTGTTTGTTTCTGACATGCTCTCTTACTCCGCTTCATCCACGTGATCACGCGCCTCGGAAGACTCGTTCTGACGGCGGCCGCCACGGCCACTCTCATAACGGCCACCGCTGCGGGAACCCCCACGGGCCCCACGCTCACCACCGCGATCATCCTTGCGGGACAGAATCGGAGACGGCGTCTCGTCAATCTCATCCACACGCAGCGTCATCAGGCGGAGAACATCCTCGTTCAGGCCCATTTGACGTGTCAGCTCATTCATCGCCTCGACCGGGGCTTCAATCCCCAGCAGGACGTAATGGCCCTTACGGTTCTTCTTGATACGATAAGCCAGGGTCCGCAGGCCCCAGAACTCGCGCTTGCGGATTGTGCCGCCATGCTCGCCAAGAAGTGTTGAGATGGTCTCGACCAAGGCTTCAACCTGAGCCTGAGAGACATCATTACGTGCAATCAACACGGTCTCATAAAGTGGCATGAAAACTCCCTTCGGATAAGGTCAACCCGGACCAACCCAGTGCTGGCCTGAACACACCACCCCTATAGGGCAATGCCGGGTATAGCCGTTGCGCCGCCATAGCGCACGGCAGGGAAAGCGGCCTTAGACCATAAAAACCGCTTAAAAGCAAGTGACGACTTAATCATCCAAGAAGGAACGTAGCTTACGGCTACGGCTTGGGTGCTTCAACTTACGCAAAGCTTTCGCCTCAATTTGGCGGATACGCTCGCGCGTCACGTTGAACTGCTGGCCGACTTCCTCCAACGTATGGTCGGTGTTCATACCAATACCGAAGCGCATACGCAGCACACGTTCCTCACGCGGGGTCAAAGATGCCAGAACGCGCGTTGTGGCCTCCCGCAAGTTTGTTTGAATCGCTGCATCTAGCGGGATAACGGCTGTTTTATCCTCAATAAAATCACCGAGATGGCTATCTTCCTCATCCCCAATGGGGGTCTCAAGAGAAATCGGCTCTTTAGCGATCTTGAGGACCTTCCGCACCTTCTCCAGCGGCATGCCAAGCTTCTCGGCTAACTCCTCCGGGGCAGGCTCACGGCCAATCTCATGGAGCATCTGCCGTGATGTCCGCACCAACTTGTTGATCGTCTCAATCATATGGACAGGGATGCGGATGGTCTTGGCTTGGTCAGCAATAGAGCGTGTAATCGCCTGCCGAATCCACCATGTGGCATAGGTGGAGAACTTATAACCACGGCGATATTCAAACTTATCAACCGCCTTCATCAGCCCGATATTGCCTTCCTGAATCAAATCCAAGAACTGCAACCCGCGATTTGTATATTTCTTGGCAATCGAAATCACCAAACGCAGATTAGCCTCAATCATCTCCTTCTTCGCGCGGGTGGAATCACGCTCCCCACGCGAAATGGTCTGATACACAAGGCGGAACTCACCAACAGGCAACCCTGTTTCTTTAGAGAGAGCAGCGACCTCTCCACGCATTTTCTCAAGTGTTGAGAGATGCTTGCCGGTCAGAGTCTTCCATCCCTTACCGGTCAGCTGGCAGATGCTCTCTATCCAATCCGGGGCCAACTCATGATGACGATAATGATTCATAAAATCCTCACGCGGGATTTTACAACTCTCTGCTAAACGCAGCATCCGCCCCTCAACAGTGTTCAGCTTCTGCACATGAGCTTTAAGGGACTGAACTAGCTCCTCAATACGGTTATTATGCAGATGCATCCGCTCCACAAGGGCGACAAGCTCTGTCCGTAGCTTGTTATATTTCTTCTCATCCGTAGCCGAAGCCTCACGCCCCTCCATCAGAGCAGCGAGACGTTGGCTCTGCATCTTGACCAGCTTTTGATATAGCGGCTCAAAAGCCTCAAACATCAACATAATATCTGGGCGCAGCTTCTCCTCTAGCGCAGAGAGAGAGAGGCCGCTGCCCTCACCGCCATTACCCTCGCCTTCGCCATCCTCAGCGTCATCCTCGGAATCATCATCGTCCTCCTCAGAGGCGAGATCCTCCATATCTTCGGGAGATTCGGGGTCGCTTTGGCTGGCCTCAAGGTCAATCACCTCACGCAGAGGCAGCGTTTCATTCTTTAGCTGTTCATACCACCCTAAAATAGATTGGAAGGTCAGCGGGCTACGGCATAAACCGCCTATCATTTCCCCACGCCCAGCCTCAATGCGCTTGGCAATGGCAATTTCCCCCTCGCGGGAAAGCAGCTCCACAGCTCCCATCTCGCGCAGATACATCCGCACGGGGTCATCGGTACGGCTTGCTGCTACGGCATCAATATTACCACCCGCATTTTCATCTTCTGCCGAATCTTCAGAGGCAGAGCTGTCGCCTTCCTCGCTATTGCCATCTTCATCCTTATCCGCACTCTCAACGACCTGAATCCCCATCTCGGAGAATGCGGCCATAATGTCCTCAATCTGCTCAGAGGACATCTTATCCTGTGGGAGGACAGCATTAAGTTCATCAAATGTGATGTGCCCGCCAGCGCGCCCTTTAGCAATCAGCTTCTTAACAGCGACAGACTGCACATCAAGCGGAGAGCTATCTTGCTCTGGTGCATTCCGGTCTGATCCAGAGGCTGATTTGATGGCCATGCGTCTCTCCGTCAACTTTACTCGTAAAGCCAGTAATGGGGCAGCATGGAATTGGTTAATCCTGCTCCCCAAGTCAAGGACTGAACACGAGAAACTTACAATTCCTTGTTCTATTCAGCCATTTTTGGGTCTTCTACCATATAAACTGCACTAGGTATCACCCTCTAAGACAGGTTTTTCCCCTCGGCGCAAAGCAAAAAGGACAGCCTGCCGGGCTTTCATAGCCGCAAAACGGGCCCGTTGGGTCGCTTCGTCCGAGTCGGCAGGTGCGCTCAACAAAAACTCCACGGTTTTGCGGACCTCCTCCTCTACATTCTCTTGTAAGGATTTCAGAGTCTCCAAAGCATAAAAATGCCACCATAGCGTCATGGCCATTTGCAAATGGTCTTCACCCTCCTCTACCTTAATCTGCCGGGGCATAGGGCTGTTTTGCAACTGCGTAATAGTCTCTTTTAACCCATGCTCATCCATCCATTGCTGACACGCCTCCGCTGTAAGAGGGCCTGTCCATTCATCCATCCAACTAAGCAAGGCTGTGCGGATATCTGCCAAAGGCGCGGGGAGGGAAAGGGTATTATAATCTTTATCAACCCCCGGTAATATCTCTGGATAGCGTAAAAGAAGGAGTGTTAGCAAGTTTAACCGCTCTTTACTGCCTTCCTCGACCTGCCGCTCCCCTGCTATGGGGACGACAGATGTATACTCCGTACTACGCTGCCCATACCCGCCACGCCCGCCTCTAACGCGGCGATAGCGTGCAAAAAACATCTCGCTAAAGGTGCTACGATATTCACCAGCGAGCAATTTATCAGGGATCATCCGCGCGAGTGCATATAGCTTCTCCCGCAAAGCGGCGCGGCGTTCTGGCGTGGGGTTGCTCTCCTGCGCCGTAAGCAGGCTGAACAATTCCTCCTCCATAGGGCGGGCTTGGGCGAGACGCGCTTCCATCCCCTTTACGCCCTCGCGCTGAATGAGGGAGTCCGGGTCATCCCCCCCATCTAAGCGGCAAAAGCGCACTGTTCGCCCTATTTTGAGCAAAGGTAAGGCCACCTCGCAAGAACGCAAGGCGGCACGTTGGCCTGCACCATCACCATCAAAACAGATGATAGGCCCATCGGTCATCCGCCAGAGGAGTTCCATCTGCTCCTCTCCCAAGGCTGTGCCTAAGGGAGCTACGGCCCCCCCAAAGCCAGCCTGTGCCATCGCGATGACATCCATATAGCCTTCCACCACAACGGCCTTAGCCCCTTTATGAATGGCTTGGCGGGCTTGGTCGATGTTAAAAAGCGTCCGCCTTTTGGAGAAAATATCCGTCTCCGGCCCATTCAGATATTTAGGTTGCCCATCCCCCAGCACACGCCCCCCAAAGGAGATGATGCGCCCCTTCTGGTCCCGAATGGGGAACATCACACGGTTAAAGAATAATTCTCCCTTAGGACGCCCTGCCTCATCCACCCGCATAAGCCCGACCTGCACCAGCGTCTCTGCTGTGATATTCTGCGCGGCTAACGCATTGAGAAGAGACCGCCCATCACCAGACCAGCCAAGGCCAAAACGCTCCAGCGTCTCCGCGCTTAACCCCCGTTTTTGTAGATAATCAAGCCCAGATCGTCCTTCTGGCTGGTAAAGTCTGCGGCGATAAATGGCTTGTACAGCCTCCATCACATCATAAAGCGTTTGCCTGACGCGGGCTTTTTCCACCTGTTGGGGGTCATCAGCGGGGATATCCATCCCCGCCTCTCCTGCGAGACGTTCTACCGCCTCACGAAAATTAGCCCCCTCACTTTGCATGACATAAGTTATCGCATCGCCATGTGCGCCACAGCCAAAGCAATGATAATGGTCGTCATAAATATATAGGGATGGCGTTTTCTCACCATGAAAAGGGCAGCATGCCTTCCAGTTCCGCCCAGAGCGGACAAGCTTATTCCGCCGGCTAAAAAGTGACGTAAGGGATGTACGCTGGCGCAGCTCATCCAAAAATGCAGTATCTAAAGCCATAGCACTACTCTGACATCCCCCCCCTTAAAAGGGAAGATACCTCCCGATTCCCCCTTGACGAAAGCCGCCAGAGCCTCAACACACAAAGGCATCTTTTCAGTTCTTCCAAAGCAAAGAGCGGGCCTTTTATGACACGTTCCACAATCAGCGGTATTGCATGCGGTGCAGCAGCAGGGGCCTTATGGGGCCTCTCCCTCCTCGCGCCAGAACTTATTGGCCCCTTTGCTCCGCTCCAACTCGCCTCGGTGCGGTTTGTCACATATGGGGTGATTGCCCTGTTCTTGCTGGCCCCACGCTTAAAGACGCTCCTCCCCCATCTTGGCAAAGCGGAGTGGCTCGGGCTGCTGGGCCTTAGCCTGATGGGCAATATCATTTATTATAGCCTGCTCAGCACAGCCGTGCAGCTTTGCGGGGTGGCGATGCCGTCCCTTATTGTCGGCTTCATCCCTGTAACAGTTACAGTCGTAGGGGCCTTGCGAGCGGATTCCGCCTTGCATATTCGCCAGCTTATCCCCTCTATGCTGCTCAGTGCGGGGGGGATTATCTGCATTGCGTGGCAGAACTTCCATAACGCCTCTCCTCAGCATCATAATAGTTTATGGCTTCAGCTTGGCGGGTTGCTTATGGCAACAGCGGCATTGCTAAGCTGGACAGGCTTTGTTGTTAAAAACGCTAATTGGCTCAAACGCATTGCCCCGCTCTCCCATAATGATTGGAACCTCCTCACCGGTCTCGTCACTGGCGGGCTAGCGTTGCTGATGCTCCCACTTGCCTTCCTTCTGCCCCATCATCTGCCAGTGGCAGGCTGGGGGCGTTTCTTCCTCATTGCGTGTGGGATGGGCTTATTGGCCTCCATTGTCGCCAATGCGTTTTGGAACAATATGACACGCTTGCTGCCCCTCACCATGGTAGGGCAGATGATCCTTTTTGAGACACTCTTTTCCCTCTTTTACGGCTTCCTCTGGGAGCAGCGTTTCCCCACCTTGTTGGAGGGCTGTGCCATTATTCTGGCCATTAGTGGGGTCATCTCCTGCGTGCGTGCCCATGGCCCTGCTAAACATGGGTAAATCACACCACCCCTCTTGACGCAGAAGACCCGTTACGACAACACAGGCCCAACTCACATATTAACAACATAACAACGAGCCTGCATGACACGGTCCATTCTCATTGGCACCGCCTATGGTGCCATGGCAGGAGCCTTCTGGGGTATTACCTTCCTTGCCCCGGAGCTTGTCGCTCCCTTCACGCCCTTCCAACTGGCAACATTACGTTATCTAACCTTCGGGATCGTCTCCCTGCTCATCCTGCTCCCACGGCTGGGTAAGCTGCTCCCTCACATTAACGGGGCGGCATTTCGGGCTCTTGTGCTGCTCGCGATACTCGGCAGCGTAGGCTATTACAGCATGATGGGTGTCGCCATTCAGCTTAGTGGCGTGGCAATGCCCTCTCTCATCATCGGCTTTATCCCTGTAACGGTAACATTAGCCGGTATCTGCCGCCATAATGCTGTAGTCACACTCCGCCAGCTTATCCCCTCCATCCTGCTCAGCACGGCGGGCATCCTCTGCATCTCATGGCAGAACTTCTTCATCGGCTCCGCCTTGCATCATACCGGCCCCCTCCTTCAAGCTGTCGGCTTGCTCATGGCTATTGGCTCCCTGCTAGGTTGGACGCTGTTTAATGTCATTAATTCCGACTGGCTGAAAAAACTTGAGCATATTACGAGTGATGAATGGAACTTACTGACCGGCGTGGTCGCTGGGGCACTCTCGCTCCTCATCCTTCTGCCTGCGGCCTTCTTCTGGCCTGCTCATTTACCGACAACAGGTTGGGTGCGCTTCTTCCTCATTTCCTGCGGTGTAGGATTGTTCTCCTCCACCATTGCCAATGCGTTCTGGAACCGCATGACCCATCTGCTCCCCCTCACCATGGTAGGGCAGATGATTCTTTTTGAGACATTATTCTCGCTCATCTATGGCTTCTTATGGGAGCAACGCCTGCCCACCCTGTGGGAGGCGGCGGCCTTCCTACTCTCTGTCAGCGGGGTTCTGGCATGCGTCCGGGCCCATAAAAACAACGAAGCGTCCCACTCCTACCACTGATAAACACACCCCCGCCCGCTATGAACGGACGGGGATGTAAAAATGCCTATAAAGGGCAAAGTTCTCAGCCTAAATGGGCCTTAACAAGGCCGCTGGCCCGGCCCGCATCCAAAGCCGCGCCGAAACGGCTTTTCAACACGCCCATAACCTTGCCCATATCCTTCATGCTTTGAGCATCTGTTGCCTTCACGGCCTCAACAATCGCAGCTTTGAGGGCATCTTCTGACAATTCAGCAGGGAGGTAAGAGCGAATCGTCTCAATTTCGGCTTCCTCCTTTGCGGCAAGTTCTGGGCGGTTGCCCTGATGATACATCGCTGCGGACTCCGTGCGTGTCTTAATCATAGAGCGCAACGCCAGAAGAATATCATCCTCGCTCACCTCGCCGCTTTTGGCACGAGCAGCAACATCGAGGTCCTTAATCTTGGCAGAAATGGCCCGAATCTGCGCCACACGCTCAGACTGGCCAGCCTTCATCGCGGCTTTGAGATCATCCATGATACGGGTACGAAGTGTCATGATGGTCCTCTCTTAATTATGAATTTCTAATCACCCAAAAGGGGTGTTAACTGGTATCAGTCTCGCTCTCTCCTGTCGATAAGAGCCATTTTGAAAGGCTTAGAGCTACATACGGGAAAAAACTTCCCAATATCACAATCGCCACCTCCTCATCTCCGCAATGGGAAAAAACTTCCCATTACGCTCCAACTCGCTTATGATAATGTCATAACGCACAAGGCATGTGCCGGAGTATCAACGCATGAACATCGATTCACTCATCACAAAAGCGGGCGGTGCGGCTGAAATTGCCCAGCTTACAGGTGTCACGACCGAGGCCGTGCGCAAATGGCGGCAAGCTGGTATGGTACCCACCAAGCATTGGCCTGCCCTGCTCCATGTGCCGGGGATCACCCTAGCCGACCTAAATGAGACCTCCGAGGAGACATCCGCCATGACCCATCCGACTGATGATACACCTCCAAAAGGGGCAACAGCCGTCCTCGTACTAGCAGATGGCTCCCATTTCTGGGGCCGTGGCTTTGGGGCTTTTAATGAGGGTGCCGTGGGGGAACTCTGCTTCTCCACTGGGATGACGGGGTATCAAGAAACATTGACGGACCCCTCCTTTGCCGGTCAAATCATCACCTTCACCTTCCCTCATATTGGTAATGTCGGCACGAATGGGGATGATGATGAAGCTCCTACCATGGCAGCCCTCGGCCTTGTGGTAAAGGAAGATGTTACCGCTCCGGCAAATTGGCGGTCCACTCAAGCGTTACAAGAGTGGTTAAAAGCCCATAAGCGCGCTGGCATTAGTGGGGTCGATACACGCGGTATTACACGGCTATTGCGGGATAAGGGGCCACAAAATGCCCTGCTCTTTTACCCAAAAGATGGCCAATTTGACCTCACCTCTCTCCGCAAAAAAGCCGCAGAATGGCCCGGCTTGGAGGGGATGGACCTTGTAAAGGAAGTCGCCCAACCCGCACGCAGCTGGACGAAAACCACATGGCACAATACCCGGCCAGAACGCGCCGTAAAACGCCGTGTCGTGGCTCTGGATTACGGCGCGAAGGATAACATCCTCCGCAGCCTCGTGGCCGCTGGTTGTGAGGTGCATGTCCTCCCCGGCACGGCCACGGGTGAGGAAATCCTGGCCTTAAAACCTGAAGGCGTCTTTCTCTCCAATGGTCCGGCAGACCCCGCCGCTACGGCTGTTTATGCTGTCCCGGCCATCCAAGCGGTGATGGAAGCTGATATTCCTGTCTTTGGGATTTGCTTAGGCCATCAGCTCCTCGCCCGTGCTTTGGGCGGGACGACTTATAAGCTAGAGCGTGGCCATCGTGGGGCTAATCAACCAGTTAAGGACCTCACAACAGGCCGGGTAGAAATCACCAGCCAGAATCACGGCTTCGCTGTGGATGAGAAATCCCTACCCGATACAGTGAAGGTGACGCATGTCAGCTTGTTTGATGGCTCTAATGAAGGGCTAGCCTCCACTGTGAAGGAAGCCTTCTCCGTCCAATATCACCCAGAGGCCAGCCCCGGCCCGACTGATAGTTTTTACCTCTTTGAGCGGTTTGTCGCTGTGATGGACCGCCGCGCCGCAGCCCGCACAACCAGCAAGGCAGGAGCCTGAACCATGCCCAAACGCACAGATATCCGCTCCATCCTCATCATTGGTGCTGGTCCGATTGTCATCGGGCAGGCTTGTGAGTTCGACTATTCCGGCGCGCAGGCCTGTAAGGCCCTCAAGGAGGAAGGCTATCGCGTCATCCTGCTAAACTCCAACCCCGCCACCATCATGACCGACCCCGGCTTGGCCGATGCGACTTACATCGAGCCCATCACGCCAGAGTTTGTTGAGCGCATCATCCTCAAAGAAAAGCCCGATGCCATCCTCCCCACTATGGGCGGCCAAACGGCCCTCAATGCGGCGATGGCGTTGGATAAATCCGGCTTCCTTACCAAGCATAAGGTGGAGCTGATTGGTGCGCGGGCTGATGTGATTGACCGTGCTGAGGACCGCCTAAAATTCCGTGAGGCCATGGATGCTATCGGGGTGGAAAGCCCCCGCAGTGCCATTGCCCACACGCTGGATGAGGCTCGTACGGCTCTGGAGCATATCGGCTTACCGGCCATCATTCGCCCCTCCTTCACCATGGGCGGCTCTGGCGGCGGGATTGCCTATAATCGTGAGGAATTCTCCCAAATTGTCGCGAGCGGTTTGGACGCCTCCCCTACCACTGAGGTACTGATTGAAGAATCCGTCATCGGGTGGAAAGAATATGAGATGGAGGTCGTCCGTGACGTAGCCGATAACTGCATCATCGTCTGCTCCATCGAGAATATCGACCCGATGGGCGTCCATACGGGGGATTCCATCACCGTTGCCCCAGCTATGACGCTGACGGATAAAGAATATCAACGCATGCGTGATGTCTCCATCGCCTGCTTGCGGGCCATTGGGGTGGAGACGGGTGGCTCTAATGTGCAGTTCGGCGTGAACCCGAAAGATGGCCGCATGGTCGTCATTGAGATGAACCCCCGTGTATCGCGCTCCTCTGCTCTGGCTTCTAAAGCCACCGGCTTCCCGATTGCTAAAATCGCAGCCAAACTTGCCGTTGGCTATACGCTTGATGAGTTAACAAACGACATCACCGGCACCATCCCCGCCAGCTTCGAGCCGACCATCGATTATGTCGTCACGAAGATTCCGCGCTTCACCTTCGAGAAGTTCCCCAGCACGCCAGCCCTACTCTCCACCTCTATGAAGTCCGTTGGGGAAGCCATGGCTGTGGGCCGTAGCTTTGCAGAATCCCTCCAAAAAGGTCTGCGCTCTATGGAGACAGGCCTAACAGGTCTCGACCCTGTGGAAGCCCCCGGTGATGGCTCTCCAGATGCTTACCGCGCTGCTCTCTCCGAGCCGCGGCCGGAGCGCATCCTCATGGCAGCGCAGGCCTTCCGGGCTGGGCTTTCGTTAGAGGATATTCAAAAGGCGTGCCATTTTGAGCCATGGTTCCTCCGCCAGCTAGAGGCCATCATCGCAACGGAACGTGACATCGAAGCAAACGGCTTGCCACAAGAGGCCATCGCCCTACGGCAGGTCAAAGCGCAAGGCTTCTCCGACCGGCAACTTGCACGCCTCAGCGGCAAAAGCGTAGAGGATGTTACCGCCCTGCGCAGCAAGCTCGGCGTGTTGCCCGTTTATCGGCGGATTGACACCTGCGCGGCGGAGTTCTCCTCCGACACGCCTTATCTATACTCCACCTATGAAGGCGGCTTCGGCACGCCAGAATGCGAAAGCCGCCCAACTGACAAAAAGAAGATTGTCATCCTCGGTGGTGGCCCCAACCGTATTGGGCAGGGTATTGAGTTCGACTATTGCTGCGTCCATGCCGCTTACGCCCTGCGGGAAGCTGGCTTTGAGACCATCATGGTCAACTGCAACCCGGAGACTGTCTCCACCGATTACGATACGTCCGACCGCCTCTATTTCGAGCCACTGACGGCTGAAGATGTCATCAGCCTTGTAAAAACGGAAATGACGAACGGCACCGTTCTGGGCTGCATCGTGCAATATGGGGGGCAGACCCCCCTTAAACTCTCCCGCGCGTTGGAGAAAGCCGGCATCACCCTCCTCGGTACTCCCGCAGATGCGATTGACCGGGCCGAGGACCGGGAACGCTTCCAAGCTATGCTCCGCAAGCTGGGCCTACGCCAGCCGCGCAACGGCATCGCCCGCAATCCTGATGAAGCTTTGAAGATTGCTGAGGAGGTCGGCTATCCCGTCGTGGCGCGTCCATCTTATGTATTAGGTGGCCGTGCGATGGAGATTGTTTATGACAAGGCAGGCCTCTCCCATTATCTCAACACCGTGCTACGCGCTGCGGGCGAGGAGGTCGCTACGGGGCCCGTCCTGTTAGACCATTACCTCAATGACGCCATCGAAGCTGATGTGGACTGCATTGCCGATGGGCAAGATGTTTATGTCGCCGGGGTGATGGAGCATATTGAGGAAGCCGGGATTCATTCCGGTGATTCTGCCTGCTCATTGCCGCCCTATACCCTCTCCCCCGCTCTCGTCACCGAGTTGCGAGAACAAACTGAAGCCATGGCGCGCGAGCTCGGCATCCGTGGGCTGATGAATGTGCAATTCGCCATCAAGGATGATGAAGTCTTTGTGCTAGAGGTCAATCCGCGCGCCTCCCGTACCGTGCCCTTCGTGGCTAAGGCCACAGGTGTGCCTGTCGCTAAGATTGGTGCGCGCATCATGGCTGGGGCAAAATTAGCCGACTTCCCGCTTGAGGGCCGCTCCGTCGCCCCGCATGTTGCGGTGAAAGAAGCTGTGTTCCCCTTCAGCCGCTTCTCTGGGGTTGATACCATCCTTGGGCCAGAGATGCGCTCTACGGGGGAGGTCATGGGGCTGGATGCTAACTTCGAGATGGCCTTTGCTAAAGCACAGCTTGCCGCTGGGGTAAATCTCCCACGGGAGGGGGCGGTGTTCCTCTCCGTACGGGAGAGTGATAAAGCCCATGTGCAGCCGCTTGCGCGTAAATTGGTGGAGATGGGCTTTACCATCCTTGCCACACGCGGCACGGCAGACCGCTTAAAAGAGGCTGGTATCCCCGTTACACAGGTTAATAAAGTGTTGGAGGGCCGCCCTCATTGTGTGGATGCCATCCACTCTAACGAGGTGCAGATGGTCATCAATACCGCACAAGGTGGGCAATCCGTGCGCGATAGCTTCGACATCCGCCGCTCGGCTTTGACGATGAACATCCCCCACTACACCACCATCGCGGGGGCGCGAGCAGCAACCTATGCTATTTCCGTCCTAAAACAGAAGGAAGCTGATGTAGCCCCGCTGCAATCTTACTTCCATAGCAGCTTTTAATCGCAAGAGAAGGCTTGCAGCACGCCCGCCCTGCTGTTTATCCTACCTCTTACAGCGTACACCGCCCCTTTCCTCCCGCGTGATGGAAGGGGCGGTGTGCCATTCATTGTAAATTGACCCTAATGTGAGGATACCCTCCGTGCAGAAAAGCCCTATGACCGCCCAAGGATTAAAACGCCTTGAGGATGAATTACGCCAATTAAAATCTGAAGAACGCCCCGCTGTCATTCGTGCCATTGCTGAGGCTCGCTCTCATGGCGACCTCTCCGAAAATGCCGAGTATCATGCCGCGCGCGAGCGTCAATCCTTTATCGAAGGCCGGGTGTTGGAGCTAGAGAGCCTCATCTCCACCGCAGAAGTGATCGACCCATCCACCCTCTCTGGTGACCGCATCCAGTTCGGTGCCACAGTAGAGCTTGTGGATGAGGAAACCGACCAAGAAAAAACCTATCAAATTGTCGGTGCTCACGAAGCTGACATTAAGCAGAACCGTATTTCTATCTCCTCCCCCCTTGCCAAAGCCCTCATTGGGAAGGAAGTTGGGGAGAGCGTCTCCGTCCCCGCACCGGGGGGTGACCGCACTTACGAAGTTTTGAAAGTGACGTATAAATAATGCCGGACCCTGCTTCTCATCCCAGCCTCAGCTTTACTGACGTCCAAGACGCCCAAAAGCGCATTGCCAGCACCATTGCTCGTACCCCCACCATTAGCAATGTGGCACTCTCCCGGCTGACAGAAGCAGAGATTATTATCAAGCTAGAGAACCTCCAAGCCATTGGCTCCTTTAAAGAGCGCGGGGCCGCAAACCGCATGGCCCTCCTCACCAAGGAAGAGCGCAAGCACGGGGTTATCACCGTCTCGGCAGGTAATCATGCTCAGGGTGTGGGGCGGCAAGCCAGCTTGCTTGGCATCCAAGCAACCATTGTGATGCCGCGCTTCACCCCTGCCACAAAAGTCGCCGCCACAAAAAGTTGGGGCGCACGCGTTGTATTAGCCGGTGATAATTTTGATGAAGCCGTACAAACGGCAGAAAAAATTCGCCACGAAGAAGGCCAAACGCTCGTCCATCCCTTCAATGACCCTGCCGTCATCGCAGGGCAAGGCACCTGCGCTTTGGAGATGATTGAGGACGCCCCTCCGCTTGATGCTATTGTCGTGCCTATTGGTGGTGGTGGCCTCATGGCAGGCTTTGTCACCGTACTCAAGCAACTCAGCCCCAACACCAAGCTTTATGGCGTACAGGTAGAGGGATATTCCCCCCTTGGGGCCTACCCTGCCCCGCTGCGCTCTGTCCCCGGTGGCCCGACCATTGCAGAAGGGATCGCTGTTGTGCAGCCGGGCAACCATTGTTTGGATGTCATCGGCAAACATATTGATGGCGTATTTGTTGTTAATGAGCTCCAAGTAGAAGGGGCCATCACCACCCTTGCCGAAAAAGCCCGCCAAGTGGGCGAAGGGGCTGGCGCGGCTCCCCTCGCTGCGATTTTAGCCCATCATGACCTCTTTAAAGGCAAACGGGTCGGCTTCCCCATCTCTGGTGGGAACATCAATGCCCGTATTCTTGCCCATGTCATCCTCCGCTCCCTCCTGCGGGAAGGGCGCATCCTGCGGCTTATCTTCCAAATCCCCGACCGTCCCGGCCTCCTTGCCGCTATCTCCGAGAAGATTGGCAGCTATGGCGGCAACATCATTGAGGTCTCCCACCATCGCCTCTTTGCTGCTCCTTCTGTGCAGACAGCGGAGCTCGTTGTGATGATTGAAGCCCGGGATACAGAACATGCTCTCGAGATTGAGCGTGAACTCTCCCGCCATTATCATGTGGAGCGGGATTAATAGTTTTTTCCTTGGAGAACTTACATTTAAAATAATTTTCTCTATTAAATTAAAAAACTCTTCCCGTGACCCGAAAAAACGTCTATCTCCTGAGCGTAATTCTTCGTAGAGGCCATTATGTATTCCATTTTAAAGAACAATAAGTACGCTATTCTCTCATTTGTTATTTTTATTCTTTTTATTCGCCTAAATATATATCTTATCCACTTTGAAAGGGGAGATGTCTACATTAATTTAAAAATTGTAATAGGGGCTTTATTTTTTCTGTATTTATTGATGAATTCTCCTAAAATCATTGCTGTTTTATTTGTACCATTTATATTGTCATTCTCACTGTTTGAATTTTATTTATCCGTTAAATATGAATCTATTACACCAACCATGCTCCAAGCAATTGGTGGTACTAATAAGCATGAGGCCCTCTCTATGCTTGCGTCTAATGGTATTATCCTTCCTATAATTCTCGTTGGTTTCTTTCTCCTCTCAATATTTATAACCTATAAATGTGCTCGTTTTAGAATATTCCCCTTTTTTATTAGTGCCCTTATTGTAATCTGGACGGCACATACTGTCTGGGTTCAAGGGAACTACGTAGCACCAGAGAGACAACGTAGCAATTTAGGCGAACGGGGGCATTTTCTACGGCGTTTCTTACCGGGTGTCCCCGGAGATATGATTTATATAGCGACTATCTTTTTTAATAACGACAACAAACCTGTTGTCCCACATCTTAAAAGCAATTCTGCAATTACCGGGGACCTTCCTCAGAAAGAAAAAAACATTATTCTCGTTATTGGAGAATCTGCTTTTGCCAATCGTCATAGTACCTATGGCTATACGCCCCATCCTACGACACCGTACATGAAAACCTTGTTAGACGAGGGACATCTCTGTGCAATACTCAATGCACATTCCGGAGCGAATGTAACGCGTCTTTCTGTCCCCATGCTTTTGTCTTTTTACGAACCCAATAAACAGCAAAATCTATATGATGAGAAAAATCTTATCGAGCTTGCTCGCGACCACGGTTACCAAACCTCTTGGATCTCATCCCAAGAAGGTATGGGAGAATATGCACGAACATTTGGCTACATATCAGAATATAGTAACTTTCTCGTACGCGCAGACTATCGTGCCAAAGAGTATCATGTAAATTGGCATGATGAAACTCTAATCCCTGTAATAACAAAACAATTTTCTACATCAAATCCATATAACTTCTTTATTATTCATATTATGGGGAGTCACCAAAATTATAGTGACTATGTCTCAAAGGAAGATATTGAGGCTCTACCCAAAGCCGATCCTTACGATCAATCTCTTCATAGAACCGACCGCATCCTTCATCAGATCGTACAGCTAGCTGATGCAAAATTAAAAGACTACACTCTACTCTATATATCTGACCACGGGGAAATTGTGAATCAAGGAGCTGAAGGGCATGGTGTACAATATGGCGGTAAGGACCAATATAAAATACCTTTTTATATAAAGTCGAACACCGATCATTACTGCCAACAAGCTGAAGCTATGAGAAACTCACGCGGACAATATTCCTCTATTATGACGAAATTCCTCATCTTAGAAATGCTCGGTTACAAAATAAAAGAAGACACCTTAAAAAGTTACTATAATCACGATGAAGTCCTACATTCTGATGGTGTTGTTTATGACTACGACCACTTGCCTCATAAGTAATACCTCAAGACTTCTCCTTCCTATTCTGACACAAAATGTAGGGCTAAGCCGTTTGTGCAATAACGTAATCCCGTTGGTTGGGGGCCATCGGGAAAAACATGGCCGAGATGACCATGACAGCCCGTGCAATAAATCTCGACCCGCTGCATCCCTAGGCTAGAATCGCTTCGTTCCCCCACGGCACCAGGTTCTGCGTGGAAGAAGGAGGGCCAACCAGAGCCGCTCTCATATTTTGTGTTCGCGTTAAATAGCCGAGCCCCACAGGCGGCACATTCATAATGTCCGGGGCGTTTTTCATCATTCAACGGGCTGGAGCCGGGAGGCTCGGTGCCGCGCTCATGCAAAATATGCTTCTGCGCCTCACTTAACGGGCCACAACCACAATGATGAGCCGAAGTCTTGTTATGCTCTTTCATAATCTCATTCCCCCATACTCTGGACAGACCAGCCCGCCTCCGCCAGATTAGGGCTATCTGCTCCACAATCACCGGCATGATGTCATAACGCATTCTTACTTTTACAAGCCCTATGATAAACTCCGCAGAGCTATGCTCTTAAAATACATCTCCCGTTTCTGGCTGGTTGGCTTCGCGGCAATCATAATGTGCTGTCCCTTCCATGCAGCCGCCTCCAAGGCAGTGCGGGCCTCCACCAGCGCGATACAAACTAAACGCCAAGCTTTGCAGCAGCTTCTTGCCCGTAAGGCACGCCTCCTCCAACAAGAGGAGGACAATACCCGCAAAGCCGAAACCCAAGCGCATTTAACAGCCCATCAACTGGCCCAACTCCGCCAAAAACAAGCTCTCCTAGCCCATCAACATGCCCGTGTGGAGGCTCGTTTAGCAGCCCTCTCGCAACAGCTGGCTCAACTCACATCGGGAGAGACGCATATCCAAGCCCAAGAACATGCCATTTTAGCCGATGAAGCCACACGCCTGCCCGCATTACGACAGCTTGATACAACGCCCGAACTCGCTTTGCTTATGCCTACAGATGGCCCAGCAGATAACCCCGCCCTCCCTTTCGCGCTTCTCACGCTGCGTCAACAGCAAAACCAAGAGGCCATGACCCATGCCCTCCAACAAGAAGCGCAACTTCATGACCAACAAAAAACATTAACCACCCAAAGCCGCACCATGGCCGTGCAGGAAGGCCGCCTCCAAACCCGCCAAACTCTGGCAGAAAATCGCACCCAACATGCTGAAAAACTTTCAGAGCAAGCCCAACAAGCTCTCCTGCGCCAACAAGCCCTCCTCACACAAGCACGCCAAAGTACGGAGGCCCTTACAGCCATCATCACAAAATTAGCCCAACAAGAGGCCAACACACGCCGCCGTTTAAAAGCGGAGAAACAGCATTTCCATAAGCTGCATCAACATCATGAAGAACAAATGGTGGATGAACAAACCCGCACCCTATCCAACCCCGGTAAAGGCTTGCAGCACGGGGCCGCTCATGCCCCTGTTCAAGGCCGCATCGTCACCCAATGGGCCCAACCAACCGAGGCTGGCCCTGCAACAGGCTTAACCTATCAAACTGCCCCCTCTGCCCCAGTTATAGCCCCCTGCACAGGGCAGATGCTCTTTACAGGGGCGTTCCGCTCCTTTGGACCGATGGTGATTTTAGATTGTGGGCAAAAACAACGGCTTGTCCTCGCAGGGTTAGGGACAATCGCCCTCCATACAGGGCAGGCCGTACAGCAAGGTGCGCTTATTGGGCATATGCCTACACAACATCCTTTGTTATTTGTCCAACTCCGCCATGGGACGAAGCTCATCAACCCAGCAGCGTTTTTCTAAAGACGGTAACCCTCCTGTAACGGAAGCCCCTCTTGGGAGTTTCACCATAACGCAAAACACTGTAAGGTTATTAACACTCTCTTCGGGCGTAGCACCCTTACACTGCGACGTCCCAACATGATGGTTACGTTACGACTTAAAAGGAATAGACCGACCATGAACTTCCGTGCTGGCCTTATGCTAGGTCTTGCCTGTTCGACAATAGGTGTTGCCTCTGGCGTGTTTCTTGCCAGCCGTCCAGCCCTACTTCCCCCTGCATGGGCGGAAGATAGTGCCCATAAAGACGCCTCCAACGCCGCGAGTAACAGCGATTCCAACAATGCTGAGACAGTCCGTATGCTGACCTTACTCGGCACGGTGATGGATATTGCTCATTCCGAATATGTCACCCCTTTGCCGAATAAGAAGCTCATCCGCAATGCCATTGATGGGATGATTAGCAACCTCGACCCTCACTCCTCCTACATGGATGCACAGCAGCTTAAAGACATGCAGGATGAGATGTCCGGTCAATTTGGCGGCCTCGGCTTGCAAGTCCAAGGGGATGCGGGGCATGTACGCGTTGTCTCCCCCATTGATGATACACCTGCAGCACGGGCGGGGATTCAATCAGGCGATGTTATCACCATGGTGGATAATAAAAGCATTGCCGACCTCACTTTAGACCAAGCCGTCCGCAAGATGCGCGGTAAACCGGGGACACAAATTATCCTCACCATCTTGCGCCCCAAAACGGGCAAAGTGCAGACCATCACCCTTAAGCGAGAGATTATTCATGTCCAGATTGTCCGCTCTGCTCTTTATGGGCGCGTGGGCTATATCCGCTTGAGTGAGTTTGATGATGATGCGGAAAAAGAGCTCCATAAAGCCTATGTAAAGCTCGTACAATCCGTTGCTAAAACACCCGGTAAAACACTAAGCGGGCTGATTTTAGACCTCCGCTCCGACCCCGGTGGGAAGCTCGACCAAGCTATTGCCGTCTCCCGCGATTTTGTGAAAGATGGGGAGATTGTCTCCATCCGTGGCCGCCATCCAGAGGGGAACCAGCATTGGGATGGTGTGGGTAAAGATATTACCCACGGCTTGCCGATTATCGTCCTCACCAATGCAGGCTCAGCCTCAGCCAGTGAGATTGTCTCTGGGGCGTTAAAAGACCATCATCGTGGGATGATCATGGGGGAGCGCACCTTTGGGAAGGGCTCCGTCCAAACCATCATCCCTATTGCCGACCAAGGGGCCATCCGCCTGACAACAGCGCGTTATTACACACCCTCTGGCCGCTCGATTCAGGGGTTGGGCATTACGCCAGATATCCCCGTTTTAGCCAGCCGGGATGATGATACGCTATTCACCTTCCATGAGGCAGACCTCGCCCATACCATCACCAACACAGATGGCAAATTACCCAAAGAGACCCCCCGTACGGACCTCCCCGCCCTTGCGAAGACAGTCGAACGACTGCCCCCCGCAAAATGGCCGAGTTTTGACCCCACAAAACCGGAGACGGACTTCCAGCTTCAGCAAGCCCTACATCTCCTCAATGCGATGGCTGGCGGGGCCGATGCCGCCCATGAGGCTAGCTTGCTAGCCCACCCGCAAGTGCCTGCTCAAGCGCATGAGGCCACATCAACGGCTAAAAATGACGCTGCCAAACCGGGGAAAGAGCATCATGATTAACAGAGACGCCCTCGCTTATCGGCCTAATGTCGGCATTATCCTTTTTAACGATAAGGGCGAGATTTTTATGGGCCGCCGCGCTGACCTTGCGGAGGGGATTTGGCAATTCCCCCAAGGGGGGATTGATGAAGGGGAAAGCCCCGAGACAGCCGTTTGGCGCGAAATGAAAGAGGAAATCGGCACGAATAAGGCCGTTATGCTTGGCAAACGGGATGGTTGGCTCCTCTACGACCTTCCCGACCATCTCATCGGTAAAGCCCTTGGCGGGCAATATCGGGGGCAAAAGCAGCAATGGTTCCTATTCCGCTTTACCGGGCAAGACAGCGACATCAAGCTTGATACATTTGATGAGGTCGAGTTCACCACATGGCGATGGGTGCCCCCACAGGATATTCTAGGCGGCCAGTATAATTTGGGCTTTAAAAAAGAGGTTTATGAGCGTCTCTTACCCGATGTACTTGCCCTTTATCAGGCATCTTCTAACATTTGAGCCTTCACAAGCCGAGCATAAAGTCCGGCTTGAGCCATAAGCTGGGTATGTGTTCCCTGCTCTATGATGCGGCCTTGGTCCATCACCACGATAAGATCCGCCGTTTGCACGGTAGAGAGACGATGAGCCACCATCACCGTTGTGCGCCCCTGCCGAAGCTGAGCTAAAGCGTGTTGCACGCGGGCCTCATTCTCGGAATCCAGCGCGCTTGTGGCTTCGTCCAGCAAAAGCAAGCGCGGATTACGCAGCAAAGCCCGTGCCAGCATGATACGTTGCCGCTGCCCACCAGAGAGCCTCAACCCACCGGGGCCGATGACCGTCTCTAACCCTTGGGGAAGCTGGTGCACAAAATCCAACGCGTCTATTTGGCAAAGCGCATCAAGCTCCGCTTTTGTAGCAGACGGGCGGCCGATATAGATGTTCTCCCGCACACTCATATCAAATAAGGATGTCTCTTGGCTGACATAGGCCACATGGTCCCGCAAGCTAGCCAAAGTTAAGCCGCGTATATCCACACCCTCTAGGGTGATAGCCCCTTCTGTGACATCAAATAACCGCGGGATAAGGGCCAACATGGTGGACTTCCCCGCCCCGCTTGGCCCTACAAGAGCTACGCTTTGACCCGGTTGAATCTCTAACGTGATATGCTGCACCCCGTAATGACCATCAGCATAACGATAGGCTACATCTTTAAAAATGAGATGCCCCGGCCCCTCTGGTAACATACGCGCATGGGGGGCATCGCTTATCTTGATAGGCTCATCTAACACGGCAAAAATACGCCCTAACCCCGCTAATCCCTCCTGCATGGAGGTATTGAGCGACCCTAACGCCCGCAAAGGACGAGACGCAGCGAATAACGCCGCGATAAAGGCTGTAAAATCGCCCAAACTGGCCCCACCCATAGCCGCACGCCAGCCCGCAAAACCCAGCACGAAGGCAATCGCCACCCCGCCAATAACCTCCAACATCGGGTCCAGACGCGCCCGATAACACGCAATATGCAGGAATGTATCATGCAGCCGGTCCAAGGCTTTGCCGATACGGCGATGCTCATGCCCCTCCATCCGATAAATACGGATTTGCCGCGCCAGAGAGAGGCTCTCTGTCAAAAGGGCAGCAGCATCCCCCACTTGCTCTTGCATCCCCCCAGAGGCACGCCGCACGCGCCGGCCTAATTTCTGCACTGGGATAATCGCCAGCGGATAGAGGATAACAGCGATAACGCTCAACTCCCAATCCGTCCAAATCATCGAGGCAACAAGCCCGATGATGGTCACCACATCCCCCAACGCATTGACCGAGCGTGTTAAGGCTTCCCGCATGGCCAAAGCATCTGTTGTAAAACGTGCTGCCCAACGGGCGGGGGCGTCTTGCTCTATCTGTGCAATATCGGCCCCCAGAACATGGGTAAACATCCGCTCCTGCAACCGCCGCACAATCTGCAACACTAATGTTTGCACACATACATTCTGCCCATATTGAGCAAGAGCCTTCGCCCCCGTAACCACCACCACCAAAAGAGGGATTTGGTAGAGAATACGGCGATCATGCGCGGTGAACATGTCAATCGCCTTTTTGATGACGAGCGGATAAGCCGCTGTCAGCAAGGCCATAGCAAGGGTCAACACCAACACCGCTAAAAGCTGGAGTTTATTATGAGCAATATCCTCCCGCCATAATCGCCGCATGAGAGAGAGGCTGGCCTCGCGTGCTTTAGGGTCAGGCTGTTTGGCGGTGGGATGTGTCATGCCCCCGTCTTAGCAGGCTCTTTAACAAGGGGGAAGTTGCGCCAAAAGCCACGCCCGACAAGCCGCCCCATCTGCTCGGCAGCCTTGCTCCAACCACCATTGTTGCACGCGCTTTAACCACCGCCCCATCTCCGGCCCCGGCTTTACACCTAGAGCCATCATATCCCGCCCTGCGAGGGGGAAAACCGGTTGGGCCATCTCTGCCAGACGATGGCGCAACATGCTCCATTCAGCATCAGGGCGGCCTAATTGGCGGGCCTGTATCAGCCAGCTGCGCCCTAACAAAATAGGCAACTCTTGTACAAACCGCACCCGCCTTAGCGCATCATCATCCATTGTGACCGCTAAAGACGGCTCTGGCCGTGCAAAAGCGGCTAAAAGGGCGCGATTATCATTAGAGAGCTTTAAATGCGCCCCAATATCATCAAAACCCTGCCCATCACCCCCACCGGGGGGATACAACACAGCTAAGCGATGCAATGGCTCGGCCGGGTCCTTGCACGCTAATAACCGCTCTAAAGCCGAAAGCGGCGCATGATGAGGCAATAAAACAGCAAGGCTGCCTGTTTGTTCCATTAACTTCATCGTGCGCAAGAGCTGTGGCCCTGCAAGAATCTTCAATAATTCCATCGCCACACGCTCGATGGAAAGACGGGTCATCCTCTCCCTAAGCTGCGTGATGGCCTGACAGGCTTCCTCATCTGGCGTGCCTTGCCCATAACGCGCAAAAAAGCGGAAGAAGCGTAAGCACCGTAGAGCATCTTCCTCAATACGTTGTGCTGCCCGCCCTACAAAACGCACCCGCCCCGCGCGTAAATCCTCTTCCCCGCCGAAATAATCGTAAAGCCTGCCTTCTTGGTCCAACGATAACGCATTGATGGTAAAGTCACGCCGTTGGGCATCCTCTTGCCAATCATCCGTCCATGCCACAACAGCATGACGGCCATCCGTGCTGACATCCCGCCGCAAGGTGGTCACCTCATAAGGCCGGTGATTTATCACCGCTGTGATGGTCCCATGCTCCAACCCTGTGGGAATGACCTTCGCCCCAGCCGCCTCTAGCCTCTGTTGCGCCTCCTCTGGCGGTAAAGGGCTGGCGAGGTCGAGGTCATGCACATTATGACCGCACAGCACATCCCGCACACAGCCCCCCACAAGCCGTGTTTGTGGTATAGCCGCCCAAATACGCTCTAACCCCTCATAACCGGGAAGTTTTTCAACAGCCTCTTTTAGGGACGTACTCACCCACATACCCCCTCAGCCTCGGCACATCCTTCCTCCGGCAAGCGTGAGAGGGGGAAGAACATGCCCCGGCTCCACACCCCTAAGCACGGCTCCCCCGCTACACAACCAGGTACGGCAAGTGCAGCAAGCTCGAACAACACAGCCCGGCTAATACGCGCCATGATAGGCTGCCCGCCTGTCCCTGCACGCATATGAATATAGGGAACGGTCGCTACATCTGCGGGGCGGTCCCACTCACACAGCAAAGGATGATCCTCTCCTATACAAAAGACCTCATCCAAATTTGTCCGTAAGCAAAGCGTTTGGTCACGTTGGGAGCAGCCCTTAAAATCCAACTCCACCGCGAGGAAGGGAACATCCTCCACCCCAATGATTCCGGCTTCAGTTGGTGTTTGGAGCCAATAGCGACCTTGCTGGTCACGATCCAAACAAGAAGCAAACAAGCATAACATAGCCTTACGGCGAATAGGCGTCCCCCGATATAACCACGTTCCATCGCGCTGAATATGAAAGGGCAAATGCGGCAGAGCAGCCTCGTCATCACATAATGCAACGTCATCTAGCCCTATGGGAGAGGGGGCTAAGGTCTCATAAGGCTCGATGCTCATAACATCCTCGCTACTTTCCTGCGATGGTCCGTTTTAAAGGAACCATTTACATGATAGCTTGGGCTATCCACCCCAAAGTTGGGGATGAACTTGGCCTGTTAAAACCCCCTAGCCTGCGTTTCTAAAACAGAATCATGACTCAACATTCCTCCTCGGCACCCCAGCCTGCCTCTCAAGAAGACCTCTCCCATCATGAAGACACTATGCGCCATTTTGATGCTCTCTCCCCCCGGCTAAAAGCCCTACAGCAAGAAATTGGCCGAATCGTCCTCGGGCAGGAGGCCGTCATCGACCATGTCCTCACAACCCTTTTAGGGGCAGGTCATGCCTTGTTATTGGGGGCACCGGGCCTTGGGAAAACACTGCTTGTCACCACTTGTGCGCGGGTTATAGGCCTTGGTGATAGCCGCATCCAATTTACGCCAGACCTCATGCCCTCGGACATCACCGGGGCTGAGATTCTTGAGCAAGATGAAAATGGACAACGGCATTTCCGCTTCCTCCCCGGCCCGCTATTTGGCCAATTAGTCCTTGCTGATGAGATTAACCGCGCCAGCCCACGCACACAATCTGCCCTCCTCCAAGCTATGGCAGAAGGGCACGTCACCCAAGGGGGCAAGACATGGGCCTTACCAAAGCCTTTCCATGTGCTTGCTACACAAAATCCCATTGAGCAAGAAGGCACCTACCCCCTGCCAGAAGCGCAGCTCGACCGGTTTATGATGCGTATCCCCCTCACCTTCCCCACGCGGGAAGCTGAGCGTCATATGCTCCTCCAAACAACTGGCGCAACACATAAAACTGCCGAGAGTCTTTTCTCTGCCTCAGAGCTCATCACCGCTCAAAAATTGGTCCGTACCCTCCCTGTTGGAGAGACCATCCTAGACGCCATCCTCACCCTTGTGCGCAGCCTCCGCCCCCAAGATGAGACCGCCAGTAAGGAGGTCCGCCATGCGCTTGATTACGGCCCCGGCCCCCGTGCCGCACAGGCTTTGATGATTGCAACACGCGCCCGGGCTATGCTGCATGGTCGCTTAGCCCCCTCTATGGAGGACCTCCACCATGTGGCAGAGCCAAGCCTCGCCCATCGTCTTGGCATAAGCTTTACCGCCCAAACACAGGGCATAACGGCTGAAAGCCTGATTGCCGACCAGCTAAAACGCCTCCGCTAGGCCATCATTTGGCGGTTTTGGGTACGGATATGGCCTCATCATTCTTCCAGCGTTTATTTAAGCCCGCTCAGGCGCAAGACGCACCGGCTCAACCGCCGGCCTTGCCGGAGCTAATAATCGCCGCACAAGCCCTCGCACAAAGCCTGCGTAGTGGCCCACATGGCAACCGCCGCGCAGGAGATGGGCATGAGTTTTGGCAGTTCCGCCCCCATCAACCCAACGAGCCTGCTTCCCTCATCGACTGGAAGCAATCTGCCCGCTCCCCTTCGCCAGACCTCCTATGGGTTCGCGAGCAAGAGCAACATGCCCCGCGCCCGCTTTTCCTATGGGTGGATTCTTCAGCCTCCATGCGCTGGCAATCAACCAAAACACTCCCCAGCAAATATAACACAGCCCTTACCGATGCCCTCGCCCTCGGCCAAGCGGCCCTCTTAGGGGGGGAGGATGTTGGTATCCTCGGCTTAAAATCCCGCTTTAACGGGCGGCAAGCTTTACCAAGACTGGCCCATAACCTCATAAATCATGCACCGCATAATCCTGCCGATACCATGCAGACATTCCCCTCCTTTGCGGGCCTGCCCCCCCATGCACCACTGCTCTTGGTGAGTGATTTTTTATGGGATAATGCCATGATGGACCAATGCCTCACCGCTTTAGCTACCCATCCCGGCCCAACTGCCCTACTGGCCATCTTAGACCCACAAGAGGAACGAATCCCCTTCCACGGCTCCATCCGCTTTACCAGCTGCGAGGCAGAGCCTAACCTCACCCTCCCCGCCACTGAGAGCCTTCATGATGCGTATCAGACACGCTTGAAGGCGCATTTCGCGCAGCTTCAACAAGGCTTTGGGGGGGCACGGTCCTTCTTCCGCTTCCATATCACAAGCCAGCCTGCCCGCCCGGTCTTGGCTGAATGTCATCACTTCCTCCGGGGGCGCGCATGACCCTTCTCTCCCCCTATCTTCTGCTCTTTTTGCTCATTCTACCGGGGGTGTGGTGGCTCGTCCGGGCTATCCCTCCCCAACCGCGTGAGCAACGCTTCCCCTCCCTGATTCTGCTGCGTCAATTAACCACAACCCGGCAGAATGCCGCTCATACGCCGCTCTGGCTGCTCTTGCTCCGCTTGGCAGCTTTGGCACTACTCATCCTTGCCTTTAGCCGCCCGCTTTATATTCCGCCGCGCTCCAGCCATGTGCCCCATAACCTCATGCTCATTCTTGATAATGGCTGGGCCGCTACAACACATTGGGCAGAGCGTACAGAGCAAGCCCTCGCTTTAGGGGAAGCAACATTACGCGCTGGGGGGAGGATTACGCTCTTCCTCAGTGCGCCAGAGGCTGATGGGCATATGCCAAGCCCGCTCCATCCTAGTAGCCCAGCCTCCCTTAAACAAAGCTTAGCCACCCTAAAGCCACAGCTATGGCCTAGTGACCGGCTCGCTCTGGCTCGACAGTTACAAAACCCAGCGATGCACGACATCCTACGCACGGCAAGCGTTATGCTTCTCTCCGATGGCTTAGCCCAACCGGGCGATGACGCCTTACGCACAGCCTTACAAGATGCGGCGTCCCGTCATGATATACGCTGGCCCCGTTGTGCGCTAACACGCCTCTCCCTCCAACATGGCACCCCCACCACAATCCTCGCCGAAACTTTACCCGGCTGCCCGCCGCAAATGCTCCATTTAATGGGCATGAAGCTCACCCCCAACGGGCATTTTGCCCTCCAAGCCAGTACGCTTATCCCCACCAACACGCCTCGGCCCTTCAACACACAACTACCACATAATATAGCCTATGATGCGCTCTCTCTCCCGGCTATTGCAGGCCCGGCGGGGATGGTTCTGCTCCCCGGCACAGCCGCCCAAAGACGGGTCGGCTTATTGCATCTCAATGGGGATGACCGCCCCTTAACAGGGGGCAGCTTTTACCTAGAACATGCCCTCCACGACATCACCCCGTACCAAGAAGGGACAGTCGATAGCCTCCTCCCCCAACATCCCACCATCATCATCGCTACGGATGGGAGCCTTCCAGAAGCTTCCCTCAACGATATGCTCCATTGGGTGCGGGAGGGCGGTATCCTCATCCGCTTTGCAGGGCCGGACCTCGCTCATCAAAACCAACAAGGGATACAGGGCGATGCGGCGGCCCTCCTACCTGTGCCGCTCCTCTCTGGGATGCGTCAACTCGGCGGCCCCATGTCGTGGGGGAACCCTCAACCACTGGCACCTTTTCCCCCCAATACGCCATTTGCAGGGCTTACCATCCCGCATGATGCCACAATATCCCGCCAATTACTGGCCCAACCGACAGATGACCTCTCCCGCCATGTATGGGCCACGCTGACAGACGGCACCCCCCTCGTCACTGCCCGGCAAGAGGGCAACGGGCTGCTCATCCTCTTCCACATCACCGCGACAGCGGATTGGTCCAGCCTTCCCCTCTCTGGCCTATTCCCGCAGATGATGGAACGCCTCATCACGCGTACGCCTTTCATACAACATCATGATACAACAGCGCATAGTTCGGCCGATACTCTGGCCCCATGGCGGCTTTTAGATGCAGAGAAAACCCTCATAACACCGCCCACAACCGTCCGCCCTCTCCTCACTACGGCAGAACAAACCGCCGATGCCCTTCATCCTGTTGGCTTCTATGGTGGGGCGGCGCAACGGCACCCCCTAAATCTAGCAGACCATCAGCCCCCTCTAGCGGAAGAACCCGCCCTTGGCTCCCTCCAACAAGCAGGTCGTGCCGTGGTTGAACGCCCCTTCTGGCCGGGTTTGATGCTCCTTGCCATGGGCTTCCTCCTCCTCGATATGTTTTTATCCCTCGCCCGCGCCGGTATCCTCCGCCTTCCTCGCCGGGGAGGCACGATTCTTACCATAGGGCTTAGCCTGCTCATCGCTAGCCTCTCCCCCATAAGCTATGCCGCCTCCCCAACAGAGCAAAACGTCCCCCCGGCCGCCCTTGCCATTCGCCTAGCGCATATCCAAACAGGCGATGCCGCAACAGATGACGCCGTCCAGCAAGGGTTAGAAGGCTTAACGCGCTTTCTCAACCAACGCAGCACCACCCATTTGGATAGCCCTGTCGGGGTGGTGCCGGGGCGTGATGACCTCGCCTTTTACCCATTGCTTTACTGGCCCATCCTCCCCAGCACGCAACTTGATGAGGCGGGCCGTCAGGCCCTCAGCAACTATATTCAACATGATGGTATGATTCTAATTGATGAAATGGGTGCAGGAAGCCCCCTTGATGGGAGCGATGGCCACGCCACCCGTTCGGCCCTCAAAGCCGCAACATCTGGTTTGCCTATCCCCCCCCTCATGCCTTTGGGGGAGCAACATACACTCTCCCACACATTCTATCTTTTGCATGACTTCCCCGGACGGATTGCAGGCCAAACTGTTTATGTCGCCCGCCAAGAGGAAAATGATGAAAGTGAGAGCGTCAGCCCCGTTATTATCGGTAATGGCGATTGGGCTCATGCTTGGGCGGTGGATAGCCATGGCGAGCATCCTTTTGCCGTCATCCCCGATGGTGAAACACAACGCACCTTGGCCTATCGCTTTGGCTTCAACACCATCATCTACGCGCTAACAGGCAATTATAAAAACGACCAACGCCACTATCCCGAAATGCTCAAACGCCTCAAAAATAGTGCTGATGACACAATGGAAGGCCCAACAGATGAAAGCGAGGCCCCATGATGTTCCCTCTACCATCTCTCATCTGGATGCCTGTCCTTCCCCTTTGGCTCCTTCTTACCGTAGCAGGACTCAGCATCATCATGGGGCTTTATGGCCTCATCCGCCATGCTCGTGGTCTATTATGGCGCGCTGGGGCTATCATCATCGGCCTTTTATGGTTGGCTAACCCACAGCAAACGCACCCACATAAACAAATCCAACCCCAAGATGCCCTCCTTGTGGTGGACCTCTCCCCCTCTATGGAGGTTGGGACGCGCCGTGCCCTCATTGAGCGCGCCCGCAGCCAGCTGCTCGCACAAGGGCAGGCCCTCCATGGGTTAACACTCCATCAAATTGATGTTGCAGGCGGCAATGGGCAAGGCACACGCTTATTTGAGGCCATAGACCGTGCCACCCTGACCCTCAACAACCCTGCTGGTATCCTCCTCCTTACCGATGGGATGGATCATGATGTCCCCGCTCAACTGCCTTCATCGCTCAAAACCATTACAGGCCAAACCATCCCGCTCCATCTCCTCCTTGCTGCAAAGGGGGAGGAAACAGACCGCCGCCTACGTATCTTGAGCGCACCGCCTTATGTCATCATTGGTCAGACAGCGCATATCAGTGTGCAGGTCGATGACCTTGGAACAATGGCTGGGCAAGCGGTTGATATTTTGGAGCATGGTGGTGACGGGCGAACCACCGTCCTCGCGCATACACAAAGCGGCCAAGCGGTGGATATTGCTATCCCCATCACCCATGCGGGCCTGACTTTAAAAGAACTCACAGCCTCCCCATTGGCGGGGGAAGCCTCCCTACGCAATAACAGCACCGTGCTACGCTTGCAGGGCGTGCGGGACCGGCTGCGTGTTCTGCTTGTATCAGGCGTGCCTAACCAAGGCGCACGGGTATGGCGGAGCTTGCTAAAAGCCGACCCTTCGGTGGATTTGGTCCATTTTACCATTCTCCGCTCCCCCGATACAGCCGATGATACCCCCCTCTCTGACCTTGCCTTAATCCCCTTTCCCACCCATGAGCTGTTTTCCCAAAAGATCAACAGTTTTGACCTCATCATCTTAGATGGCTTTAGCAATCAAAATATCCTACCCGAGAGCTATCTTGAGAATATCGCCCATTATGTTCGCCAAGGGGGAGGGTTACTCGTTGTCGGTGGGCCTGAAATGACGCAGGCCGGCACATTGCAAGATACCCCAGTAGGGGCTGTCCTGCCTGCCCATATCCCTTCAGAAAATGGCCTTATCCTCCAACCTTTCTCCCCTAAACGGACTGCTCTTGGCCTGTCTCACCCCGTCACAAGGGCCTTACCCACACACGGCCCCTGGGGGGACGCATGGGGCCCGTGGTACCGCGCTTTACGCACTGACCAAACACAAGGCCGCACGCTCTTAGCCACACCAAGCGGTGCGCCTTTGCTCGTCTTGGACCAGAGCGATAAAGGCCGCGTGGCGATGCTGCTTTCGGACCAAATATGGCTCTGGTCCCGTGGGGAAAAAGGCGGCGGCCCGCAAGCAGAACTCCTCCGCCGCCTCTCCCATTGGCTGATGAAAGAGCCAGAATTGGAAGAAAACCAGCTTGAAGCCCATATAAGCCAAGGTCGGATCTTCATCCAACGTACCAGTCTAGATGTACTCCATAATGCCCAAGCCGAGATTATTAGCCCCGATGGCAGTCATAGCCTTATCACACTCACCCCAACAGCAGAGCAGAGCGGCTTATGGGCTGGCTCCATCGCTATCCCTCCTACGGCCGAACAAACAGGACAAATCTGGACCATCCATCAAGGAGCGCTCAACACCACCGTGGCCCTAACAGAGCCCAACCCGCTGGAGGACCAAGACCTCCGCAGTACCGCGACCTTACTTACCCCTCTTGTTCGTCAATCTGGTGGGGGGATTATCTGGCTAGGGCGTGAGGGGGTACCAACACTCCGTCAAGTCGCTGAGACAGGGCCATTTCATGGTTCAGGCTGGGTAGGGCTGCCGCTACATCAAATCCAGCTCTCTACCGAGACAACAACAACCCCCTACCTACCCTCTTGGCTCCTCCTTGTAGCCATTCTTACCTTGGTAGGAATAAGCTGGTGGCGTGAAGGACGGTAGAAAAAACGCACCCTCTATGATATGCCCATCATCTATGAAATTGACAAGGCGCGGTAGGGCTTGGCATGATAAGCCCAGCGTCCCTGTAGCTGGTATAAGAGAAGGCTTTATTCCCTAACATGCGCCCATTGAGTTCTTGGCTACCCCATATCATTTGTGCCCTCGGTTTTTCTGCTGCCTCACTGGCTATGGTGCCCTACACAGCTCATGCCCAATCGGCTGATGAAGCAGAGGCCGAGCAAGATGCCATGAATGCCCAAAAACAGGCTGAAGCGCGTAAAGCAGCACGCCACGCCGCCCCACCTTCTGCTCTCCCCGGTGCAGAGGCCGAAGATGGGGATGACAGCCACGCCCGTATGGATGTAAACCCCACCGCGGCCCTTTTTGATGCTGTTAATCGCGGCTCTTTAATTGGGGCGAAAGAAGCTCTTAGCCGTGGAGCTGATATTAACGCGCGTAATGTCCTCGACCAAACCCCGCTCGATCTCGCAATCGACCTTGGCCGTAATGATATTATGTTCCAACTTCTCTCTTTGCGGACTTACAACCCCGATGGGAAGCTCATCACCAGCTCTAGCCATGAGAGCAATGGTGAGCATATCACCATTAATGGCCAAGCAGGCATTACAGCCAAAGCTCCGCCCCGTATTATAGAGGATCGTGGTCAACCTATCCCCGCGATTGGCTTCCTCGGTTTTAATGGCCCCTCTCTCCCCGAGCCGGCACACCCTGCCCTGCGCCCTCTACCCGTACGGCATGTCGTGCGCCCTGCTACAGCCCGGCGCGTACGGCACGTAGTCCATCCCCATAAATCTGCTGCTGCGTCCTCATCTTCTTCCCCCTAAAAAACTCTTTTAAGGGGGAAGAGAGGTGCGCCAAACGCTAACCTCCAGATGCCTCCAACAAGGGTATTGCACTATAATAAATAAGCGCGATACCCACCCAACAAATCAGAAAAATCACCACGTCCCAGCAAAAGGCAGAAAAGCCAGAACGCTGCTTTTGTGGCCGCATAATTATAAAATGAAATAACACAGCAAACACCAAAGCTATGGCTGCGATCATAAGGGCCATAGGGTCATGTATTATACGCATCTCAGCTCTCCCCCATAATATACAGAATTACGCAGTGCGGCGTAATTCATGCGTTTCCTGCCGTAAAACATCAATCGGCACTAGCTGACCATCACGCTCAAAATACCAAAAGGTCCAACCATTACAGGACGCTGCATTCGTTAGAAGCGCACCTAATTTATGAATGGAGCCACGATGCTGCCCCGACACTAACGTCCCATCGGGGGAGACGCGTGCTTTAAGCCGTTTTTGGCGGTCATACACCACCGTACCCGGTGGGAGGCTTCCATTCTCCACAAAAGACCCAAAGGGAATACGCGGCAATTCCCGCTTAGCGGGGGTAATCTCCAATTGCTCGGCTGGCAACGCTTCAATCTCCGCCAAGCGTGCTTCTGCGGCTTTAATATAGTCGGGATGACGCTCAATCGCGACATAACGCCGCCCTAACTTCTTAGCCACAGCTGGGGTTGTCCCCGTCCCACAAAAAGGGTCCAACACAACATCTTTAGCCATTGTTGCTGCAAGGAGTGTCCGATGCAGCAAGCTCTCCGGCTTTTGCGTGGGGTGAAGCTTTAACCCATGCTCATTTTTAAGCCGCTCATTACCAGTACATAAGGGAAGATACCAATCCGAGCGCATTTGAAGGTCCTCATTCAGAGCCTTCATGGCTTGATAATTAAAGCGATATTTGCTCTCCGGCCCGCGTGCTGCCCAAATTAAGGTCTCATGCGCATTAGTAAAACGCCGCCCCCGAAAATTAGGCATGGGGTTCGACTTACGCCAGATAATGTCATTGAGGATCCAGAACCCCAAATCCTGCATAATCGCCCCAAGGCGAAAAATATTGTGATAAGAGCCAATCACCCAAATGGTGCCATCCTTATGGAGCAGACGGCGCGCCTCGCTTAACCATGCGCGGGTAAAGTCATCATAGGCTTCATACCCTGTAAACTTATCCCAATCATCATCAACGCCATCCACCACACTTTCATCTGGGCGGCGCAACTCCCCACGTAATTGGAGGTTATAGGGTGGGTCTGCAAAGACACAATTCACACTCGCATCAGGGAGGGTTTTCATCACCTCCACACATTCCCCACGTAAAATCCGGTTAAGGGGCATATCCGCTTTCATGCTGCGTGAACCTTTGCTGCAATCATATGTTTTATGGGGGCAAAACTACGCCTATGGTGGAGGGTCACCCCATCCTCGTGCAATCCTGCAAGGTGGAGAGCCGTGCCATACCCGGCATTACGCTCCCATCCATAGGCTGTATGACGTGTGGCTAAACGGGCCATAAGCCGGTCTCGCACCACTTTGGCCACAATAGACGCCGCAGCAATGGAGAGGCTTTTACTATCACCTTTAACAACCGTCTCTACCCGACAAGGTAAGGCAGGCGCGCGGTTGCCGTCTATCAAGGCCATAGCAGGCCATTGGCCCAGCTTTACGGCAAGGCGGCTCATCGCGCGCTGCATCGCTAAATGACACGCCTGACCAATATTGAGCCGGTCAATCTCCTGCACCGAGGCCGCGCTAACAGCCGCACAAACGCTTGGCTCCGCCACCAAAGCGGCATAAGCCTTCTCCCGCCGTGCTATTGTCAGTTTTTTGGAATCATCCAACAGACCCGCCAATGGTGCAGAAGGCCGCGTGAGAAACACAACCGCAGCAGCGACCACAGGCCCTGCCAGCGGACCACGCCCGACTTCATCCACGCCTGCGACAAGCCCTTCATATTGGTCTTCTAGGCTGTAATCTGGCATGAAGGCCCTTTCCACTCGCTTCATTCGACACGTCATTCATCCGTGCCGATTTTGAATCACTCCGAGTCGGAAAGAAAGCCCCTTTTTTAAAAATAATGAGTCAAGAGAGAAAATAATGCATTTTTATGAGGCAATACCGCCTAAAGCTGCACATCTCCTTCTTGCGGGGTGGCCTGAGCGGGGCTGGTATTATCCGGGTTGGAGGAAGCAGATTTTTGCCCCATGGTGCTATGCTCTGCTGAGGGTTTTACGCTCTGCACCTGAAAAGAAAGATGAGGAAAGCCCGGCGGCGGGTTAGTGGCCAGAATAGCCACTTCCCCCGCCGTCAACAGCCCAGAAAAAATGAGTAAAATAAGCCCACGCCGAACAGACTTCCAACGGCACCAAAAATAGCCGGGCACAAAGAAGAGCCCCCACCAAAAGGAAGGCGGCGTAACCCCAGCCAAGATAAGGGTCTTTCTATCCTGTATGAGGGCGAGGAACAAAATAGCACTTATGGATACCCCTGTTAGGGCACTCCCCAAATCAACCGCCCAATGCAATATTTGCCCTGCAAACAGCAGAGTCACATTCACAACTTCTGGTAGAAGCAACATCCACGCCCATAAAAAAGGCACCTTGCCCAGCTTCCCTCCCGTACCAGCAGCTATAGTGGTAGCAGGCTTCGGCCCACCTAAAGCGAGAGTAAATATCTTTACATCCCCACTAGGCACAGGCAACCCTGCCTTACTTGCAGGCCGCCACTCATTGCCAAAAGCCGGGTGCCAGACGAGGGTTTGCGGGGTGATAACGCGCTGAATCATCAACCGGATGAGTTCGGCCTGTGACACCGGCCCAGCCTGCTGACCATCACGCTCATAATACCACTGCATAACCCTCTCTGACCCTCCGTTACTTTACTTAACCGCGCTTTTTAAACAGAAGACGGCCCAAAACCAACCCAACAAGCGTGATAATCCCCAAAGCGACAAAGGGACGCTCTTGAATGAAGCTTGTTGCGGCCTCAATCCGGCTCTCATTAGCATCGTACAAATCAGCAAATTCATGCTTTGCACGGCCACTCAACTGGTCAATCTTGCCACCAGCCTGCATTGCTGCATCACCAGAGACTGCACCAAACGCATCTTTGACACGCCCTTTAGCCTCTTGTACGAAGCCCTCACCCTTCATAGCGGTAGTATCAACCATGTCCGTCTCTCCCATCAACGCAATGCGCTGTGAATCAATAAATCTGTAGCAAGCCCATACGCACATGAAAGCCGCTACGCTTGCTGATATGCGGTTCCCTCGCCCATTCTTCAAGAGGGGGAATGCTCTACCCTTAAAGGGTAGAGGCTGTATTTTTATAAATTAAATACAGAATGTTAAGGTGCACTTTGTTGATAAAACCGCTATTATTTGTCTATCTCATGCCATATTTTCTGGCATAACAACGCGCCGCTAATAACCCTCACCATCAAGAGAGTTTCCTGATTATGAGCCCCGCCCCTTCCTCCCATACTCCCCCCACCCCAAAAGGGAAAAAATGGTGGATCGCCGGGGCATCTCTCCTTGCTATCCTCATCATCGCTTGGCGACTACATAGCGCAAGCCATAATGGCGCGCATCGTCATGGTGATACTCCCCCCGCTGTAGCTGTTGCAGCGGCACACCGGGCTAATATGCCCATCGTTTTACAACTTTTAGGGACAGTCGTCCCTGTTGCAAATGTTACCATTACCCCACGCGTTAGTGGCCATATCTTGGCCGTATATTATCAAGAAGGGCAGCATGTTCACCGTGGTGATGTGCTAGAACTCATCGACCCACGCCCTTATGAAGCAACATTGCATCAATATCAGGGTACCCTTGCGGCTGACCGCGCCCAGCTTGCTAAAGCGCGTGTCGATAGTGGCCGTTATCAGCGTTTGATTAAACAGAACTCCACCTCCGCTATGTTAGCGCGCGACCAAGAATTTACTGTCGAGCAACTAGAAGGTCAGGTCGCTTTTGATGAAGCAAATGTCCGTAATGCAGAGCTTAATCTGATGTATTGCCACATTACGGCCCCTGTGGATGGGCGCGTGGGTATTCGTGCCTTAGACATTGGCAATTATGTCACAGTAGGCCAATCTGGTGGTCTGACGACCCTTACCCAGATGCAACCTATTTCCGTCATTTTTACATTACCACAAAATAACTTACCTGAGGTCCAAGAACAGCTTAATAGCCATCCCTCCCTCACTGTGGAGGCATGGAGTAGCGATAACACCCATAAGCTTGCCACAGGGACGGTTAACGCGCTGGATAGCCAAATTGATACCTCAACAGGGACGGTGCGGTTACGTGGTATCTTCCCCAATGAGGATGAACGCCTCTTTCCTAATGAGTTCGTCAATGCACATCTCTTAGTGCAGACCATCCAAAACGCATTACTTGTGCCAAGCAATGCCGTCCAAACCGGGCCGGATGGACAATTTGTTTATGTCATTGAGAAGGATATGACGGCCGCTGTCCACCCTGTAAAACTAGGCCAGAGTGATGATAATAACAGCGTCATCCTCTCTGGCGTGGCAGAGGGAGACCGAATCGTCACTGATGGGATTAATCACCTCCGCCCCGGCAGTAAAGTTACCATTGCCGCTGGCCCTGCTGACGCAACAACCACACACCCTTAATACTCCGTTTGAGCTTGTGAGCCTGTGAATCCTTCTCGTCTCTTTATCGAACGCCCCGTTGCGACCAGCTTGCTTATGCTGGGCATTATGCTGGCTGGGTTATTAGGGTATCATTTCCTCCCCCTCTCCGCTTTGCCAGAGGTCGAATACCCTACCATCACCGTTTCGACCTTCTACCCCGGTGCCAGCCCTGATGTGATGAGTACCTCTGTCACAGCCCCGCTAGAGACACAATTAGGGCAGATGGCTGGGTTAGACCAAATGACCTCCCAATCCTCTGGGGGGGCCTCTGTCATCACATTGCGCTTCGGCTTAGACATGAAGATGGATATTGCCGAGCAAGAAGTGCAAGCCGCCATCAATAATGCTGGCTCTCTCCTGCCTAATGACCTCCCCGCCCCGCCGATTTACGCCAAGGTCAACCCCGCTGATACACCCATCATGACGCTCGGCATCACCTCCCGCACCTTGCCGCTACCGGAGGTGGAAGATTACGTCAACACACGCTTAGAGCAAAAGATAAGCCAAATCTCCGGTGTGGGGTTGGTGACCCTCTCCGGGGGGAACCGCAAGGCTTATCGCATACAAATCAACATCCCTAAGCTTACCTCATACGGCATCGCGCTAGATACTGTCCGCACCATCATCGGCACGGTGAATGTCAACTCCCCTACAGGGACGTTCGATGGCCCCCATCATGCGACCTCGCTCCGCATTGATGGGCAAATACAATCCGTTGAACAACTTATGAATCAGGTCATTGCGTATCAAAATAACGGGCCTATCCGCTTACGAGATGTTGGGCGCGTTGTGGAGGGGGCCGAAAATAACCAGCTTGCGGCATGGGCTAATAAAACCCCGGCTCTTATCCTCAATATTCAACGCCAACCCGGCGCGAATGTGATTGCCGTGGCTGATAATGTACGCGCCATTCTCCCCCGCTTACAACAAGACCTCCCACCGGGGATTGATATTGTCCCCTTAACAGACCGTACCACCACCATCCGCGCCTCTGTTCATGATGTTGGGCTAGAGCTTATCTTGGCGATGCTACTCGTTGTGGGGGTGATTTTTGTCTTTCTTTGCAATATCCCTGCGACCATCATCCCCGGCCTTTCTGTCCCTCTCTCGCTAATTGGGACACTCTCGGCAATGTATTTGCTGGGCTTCTCGCTGGATAATCTCTCCCTTATGTCCCTTACCATTGCCTCCGGCTTTGTGGTGGATGATGCCATTGTGGTGATTGAAAATATCTCCCGCTTTGTAGAAGCAGGCGAGGACCGTTATACAGCCGCCCTTAAAGGGGCCAAAGAGATTGGCTTTACCATCATCTCACTCACAGTCTCACTAATTGCTGTGCTTATCCCGCTGCTTTTTATGAGCGATGTGGTGGGGCGTCTCTTCCATGAATTCGCGATGACCTTGGCCATCACTATCTCCCTCTCGGCTCTTATCTCCATCACCCTCGTGCCGATGATGTGCGCGCGTATGCTAAGTGAACGCCACAAACCCAACAGCACGCCACAGGAGAGAGTACATTGGCTCACACGCTTTGCCGACTTCATGCAAGAGATGATGGACTGGCTCATCACCCAATATGATCGCGGCTTAGAGATTGTCTTTCGCCACCAACCATTAACCCTCATTGTCGCCGTAGCGAGTATTCTCATGACCGGTCTGCTCGCATGGGGCATACCGAAAGGCTTTTTCCCCTCCCAAGATAGCGGTGTCATACAGGGGATTTCCGTCATGCCGGCTAATATATCTTTTGAGGGCATGAAAACACGGCAAGCTGAACTCGGACGGCTCATCCTCCAAGACCCTGATGTGGTGAGCCTCTCCTCCTTTATCGGGATTGATGGGCAAAATATGACCCTCAATTCCGGCCGATTTCTCATTAATCTAAAGCCCAAAGAAAAACGAGAAAGCTCCCTTGATGCCATACAAGCCCGGCTTAATGCCGCAGCACGCGCCCTCCCCGGCACGCATCTTTACACCCAGCCCGTCCAAGACCTCTCGCTGGAGACATCCGTCTCAGCCATGCAATATCAATTCATGCTTGAAACACCCGATTATGACGATTTCTCCCTCTGGGTGCCGCGTTTTCTTGACGCCCTCAAGCATGAGCCTTCCCTCAATGATGTGACCTCCGACCTCCAAGCGGATGGTCTAACGGCTATGCTTACGCTGGACCGTACCAATGGGGCGCGTTATTCCATCACCCCACAGACGGTCGATAATTTGCTTTATGATAGTTTTGGCCAACGGCAGGTTTCCACCATCTACACACAATCCAACCAATATCGTGTCATTTTGGAGGCTGACCCGCGCTTCCAACAGAGCCAACGCTCTCTCTCCCAGCTTTATCTACCGGGTATCGCCTCCGAGGCAGGAGGCAGCACGAGCGGGCCAACACGCCAGCCGACCTCTGGGTTAGTACCGCTCTTGCAAGTCACCAGCCTAAGCCGGCTGACCTCGCCTTTGCTCATCACGCATTATGGGCAATTCCCCGCCACGACAATTTCTTTCAATCTCGCGCCACATCATGCGCTGGGAGAGGCCACAACCGCCATTGAGCATATCCGCCAGAAGATTGGCCTCCCCGGCACCTTCCAAACCGCTTTCCAAGGCACGGCTGCTGCTTTTAAAAATGCACTGGGCAATGAGCTCGGCCTCGTCATTGCTGCGATTGTAGCGGTCTATATCGTGCTAGGCGTGCTGTATGAGAGCTTCATTCACCCTATCACCATTCTCTCTACCCTCCCCTCCGCTGCGATTGGGGCGTTCCTAGGGCTTTATGGCTTTGGGATGCCCTTGGATATTATGGGCATTATCGGCATTGTGCTGCTCATCGGCATCGTCAAGAAAAACGCGATTATGATGATCGACTTCGCCCTCCAAGCGGAGCGACAAGATAACCTCCCCCCCATTGAGGCCATACGCCAAGCCGCTTTGCTCCGCTTCCGCCCGATTTTGATGACAACACTCGCCGCCCTTTTTGGGGCACTCCCCCTCCTCCTCAGCAGCGGCACAGGGACGGAATTACGCCGCCCGCTGGGCGTGGCGATTGTCTTTGGATTGATGCTCTCCCAACTGCTGACGCTCTTTACCACGCCGGTGATTTATCTCTTTATGAACACTTGTAGCTTGAAGGTGCGAGGGGTTGTCCAAAAATACCTCCATAAATCTGAACATCCTGCGCAAACCCCGTGAGGTTAATTCGCCTCTTTGTCAGTCGCCCCGTCGGCACGCTCCTCATGACGCTGGCGATGATTCTTGCAGGCTGCCTTGGCTATCATTATCTTCCCATCTCGGACTTACCCGATGTCGATTACCCTGTGGTGATGGTGATTGCCAACCAACCCGGCGGCTCCCCGTCTGAAATTGCTAGCACCATCGCCGAGCCTTTAGAGCGTCATTTGGGGGCCATTGCGGGGGTGCGGGAAATGACCTCCCAATCCACCGTTAATCAAACCCGCATCCTCCTCCAATTTGACCTCTCACGCGATATTAATGGGGCCGCGCGCGATGTCCAATCAGCCCTCCGCGCTGCACGGCAAGACTTGCCTACAACCCTCCGCAGCGACCCTAGCTATATGAAGGCCAATGCGAATGGGCCGCCTATCATGGTCCTTACGCTCACCTCCTCAACCCGTACCCCTCAGCAGCTTTATGATTTCGCCAATAACATCGTCCTCCCCGGCCTTAGCCAAGTAGAGGGTGTTGGCAATGTCGATATTCGCGGCAGTGCCTTACCCGCTGTCCGTGTGGAGGTTAATCCGTTACGGCTCTTCCGCTATGGGATTGGGTTTGAGGATATTCGCGCCGCTCTAACCTCTGCTAACGCCCATACGCCCAAAGGTTTTATCGAGAGCCATAATCAGCGTTTCATCCTCGCTACGAATGACCAAGCCACACAAGCAAGTGCCTATCGCTCCCTCATCATCGCCTATCGCAATAACCAACCTGTCCGCCTCTCCGATGTCGCTGATGTCGTTGATAGTGCGGAAGACCTCCGCCAAGCAGGTTATGTAAATGGTCAGCCAGATATTATCTGCACCGTTTATCCCCAAAGTGGGGCTAACATCATCCAAACGACCGACGGGCTAAAAGCACGTTTGCCGCTCCTCCGCACAGCTTTGCCGGGTAATACACGTTTGGACCTCCAGCTTGACCGCTCCGTCACCATTCGCGCCTCACTGGCTGATACACAACGGACCCTCATCCTCGCTGTGGGGTTAGTGGTTCTGGTCGTTCTTTTCTTCCTACGCGATGGGGTAGCTGTCCTCATCCCTGCGCTTGTCGTCCCCGCTTCCATCATCACCACATTCGCCTTTATGAAGCTGCTAGGCTATCAGCTTGATGTGATGTCGCTAATGGCTCTCACCATCGTCACAGGCTTTGTTGTGGATGATGCCATTGTGGTGCTGGAGAACATCACACGCCATCAGGAAATGGGAAAATCTGCCTATAAAGCGGCCATAGACGGCACGGGGGAGGTCGTCTTTACCGTCATGTCCATCACTTTATCGCTGATTGTCGTTTTTCTCCCCATCTTGCTGATGGAAGGGGTTTCTGGCCTTTTCTTTCATGAATTTGCCATGACAATCATCATCGCGCTTTGTGTCTCGATGGTGTTATCCCTAACCTTAGCCCCCATGCTCAGTGCCCAGCTTCTCGCTCTGCAAGAGCATAAACAGACGCGCAGCTCCATAGGGATAATCCGCACCAGCCTAAAATGGTGTAGCCATAAGCTGGATTATGGCTTCCAACGCCTCACCGTAGGCTATATGCGCTCGCTCTACGCTGTGATGGCCCATCCAAAACTCGTCCTCCTCTCCCTACCGCTCAGCCTCCTCCTCGCCGGTTGGCTCTTTACCTCCCTGCCCAAGGAGCTCTTCCCCCAGCAGGACCAGAGTATGATTATGGGGCGGCTTGTGGCAGACCAGGATATTTCCTTCCATGCGTTGCAGGCCCTCACCATTAGGGCCGAAAAACGCCTCGCCCAAGACCCTGATGTCATCAGTGCGATTGGGGGGTTAGGCAAACGCTCCTCTAATTCGGTCAATATGTTCATCACCCTCAAGCCGAAGAGAGAACGCAAGGATGATATCTCTGTCACGATTAACCGCTTGAACCATCTTTTTTCTCACCAAGCCGGGCTATCCCTCCGCCTCCGCCTACCGAGCCTTATCGGCGGGGGCGCTCGCTCAACTGATGGGACGTATCAATATAGCTTACAGGGCAACTCTGCCGAGGAGCTTTACCAATGGACCCCACGCGTAGTTGAAGCCCTCTCACACTTGCCTATACTCACTGATGTAACCTCTGATATGGAGCAAGGCGGCCGTGGCATCACCCTCGCCCTCACGCGCGATGTAGAAGCCCGCTATAATATTACCCCGCAGCTCGCCAGCAACGCGCTTTATGACGCTTTTGGCCAACGCGCCGCCTCTGTGATTTATGAGCCATTAAATCAATATCGCGTCATTATGGAGGCCGCACCCATCTTCTGGTCCGACCCGCACTTCCTCACGCAAATGCGGGTGAGTGTAACAGGCGGTACAGCCAACGGGGCTTATGCCACCAATAATATCCGTGTCCGTGCGCATGACACCTCCAGCGCATCACTCTCCGAAGGGCAGCTCTCTTATCTAAACTCTGTCGCTAATGCCCTTGCAGGAGGTAAGTCCGCCTCTAATGGCTCTGCCGTTACAACACGCAGTGAGACTATGGTCCCCCTTCTTCTGCTTGGCCCCTTAAAACAGGTCAATGACCCCCTCGCGGTTAATCATCAAGGCCAGTTTGTCGCGACAACTCTATCCTTCAACCTCGCCCCCGGTGCCGCTTTAGGGGACGCCATTACCGCAATTAACCAAGCCATGGTGCAACTCCATCTCCCACGCGAGATTCAAGGTGGCTTCGCTGGCAATGCAGCCAGTTTGCAAAAATCTGTAAGCCGAGAGCCGCTCCTAATTCTCGCCGCGTTAATAGCCGTTTATGTCGTCCTCGGTATTTTATATGAAAGCTTAGTCCACCCGCTAACAATCCTCTCCACCCTGCCTTCAGCCGGCGTAGGGGCCTTGCTGGCTGTTACCCTCTTTGGCCAGCCTTTCTCCCTCCTCACCCTCATCGGTGTTATTTTGCTCATCGGCATTGTGAAAAAGAACGCCATTATGCTGATCGACTTTGCCATCCAAGCCCGCCAGCATGGCAAATCCGCACAAGAAGCCATCATGACCGCAAGCCGGTTACGCTTCCGCCCTATTTTGATGACAACCTTCGCCGCGGCTTTAGGGGCTGTCCCATTGCTCATCGGCGGGGATTATGGGAGCGAGATGCGTAAACCGCTCGGCCTCGCTATTCTCGGTGGCCTCTGCCTAAGCCAACTCCTGACCCTATACACCACCCCCGTAGCTTATCTCTCCTTAGACAGACTAAGCCAACACATGCGCTCTTGGATGCCTCACCATTCCCCCAAAGCCGACTAACACGCAGTGATATGGCTGTAGATTTTACAAATCTAAAAAAGTAATGACTACCTTTATGCAAGCCTCTGCTGGTATAGCATGTCTCATTATATCGCTGCTTGTTTCGTCTTATTGCGGATTATCATGCCTCTTCCCTCTCGTACCCTTTCAATTGCCATCCTAACAACAGGACTTAGCCTTACTCTAAGCGGATGTATGGTCGGGCCGGATTACGATATGCCTCAAGCCATTATTTCACCCCGCTTTAAAGAAGCTCCCCCGCCTGCCGGATGGGAAAAAGCCAATCCTTACCTCAGCACCTTACCCAAAGGTGATTGGTGGCGAGTGTTTAACGACCCAACCCTAAATAAATTAGAAGAAGAGGTTAGCCGCTCTAACCAAAGCTTAAAGCAATATGAGGCGCAATATCGCAAAGCCCGTGCGATGATTGATTCCGTTCGCGCTAGCCTTTTTCCTACCCTTAACGGCAAGTTCAGCTTTAATCGTAATTCTAGCGGAAGACGCACCCCAAGCGGGCTCCCTGAGAGCCCCCATACCTTCGTCACAACCACCAACACATGGGCCACCGGTCCAAGTGCAAGCTGGACCATTGACGTATGGGGCATGATTCGTCGCCAAATCCAACAACAAGTAGCTTCAACGCAAGCCAATGCCGCTTTGCTTGCCAATATGCGCCTCTCTTACGAGCTAGAATTAGCAAGCGACTATATGAATCTCCGCTATCAGGATAGCTTAATTGACCTTTACGACCGCAATGTCCGCCTCTATCTGCATAACCTCGAAATCCTCAATAACCAATATGCAGCCGGTGTAGCAGACCCTACGAGCATTTTTCAGGCACGCTATCAATACGAATCAACTCAAGCGAGTCTCTCTGGTGCCCGTGTAACGCGTGCGCAATATGAGCATGCTATTGCTGTCTTAACAGGTCATCCCCCAGCCGATGTGACAATTCCACACGCCCCTCTCCCCTTTACCTTACCAACAATTCCTCATTTCATACCTTCTGACCTTCTCCAAAGGCGGCCCGACATCGCCCAAGCTGAGCGGGAAATGGAGAGCTATAATGCTGAAATCGGCTATGAGATTGGGGCTTTCTTCCCACAAATTAGCCTCTCAGCCAGCTATGGTTATAGCGGTAACCCCATCCAACATCTCATCCAACTTGCCACACGCACATGGTCCCTCGGGGCCGCAGCGAATGAGACCCTGTTTGAAGGCGGCGCGCGCTCCGCTGCTGTGCGGGAAGCCGAAGCCGATTATGACGGTGCCGTAGCCAATTACCGCCAAGTGGTGCTAAAGGCTCTACAAGATACCGAGGACCAACTCTCGAACCTACATTATCTTGGTGACCAGATAACTTTCCAAGAGCAAGCTTTACGCAGCGCACAAGAGGCCGTCACCGTCTCTATGAACGAATATCTTGCCGGGACACAAATCTACACCACCGTCATCACGGCCCAACAAACGGCCCTACAATATGAAGAAATGCGGCTGCAAATCCAACAACAGCGCGTCATCAGCACACTACGCCTCATCACAGACCTAGGTGGGGGATGGAATAGAAGCAAGCTACCCAGCAAGGCCTCCTTACAAACAGATAATCCCTTCCTCCCCAGCTTCATCCAAAAAGATAAAAACTAAAACCTTACGCATAAAAAAAAGGCGTCTCCTCTTACAGGGACGCCCTTTTTTTACGCAACCGCCTCCTTTTTAGGAGGAAGCCTCCTCACGGCTAGCCGTCTTTTTCCGCCCGAAAAGCAACCCCACAATGAAGGCTAACCCCGTCCATCCCCATGGATGATCCATCACGAGGTCTTCCATCACATCCCTTACAAGCCCCAGAATAGAGTGGCATGCATTTATCAGATCAGAACTCATGGCTACACCTTCTTTTCTAAGGGGTTACGCTCAACCCACGAAAAAAGGCCGATGCCTAAAAGCACCGACCTTTCCTTTATTCTCCTATTGGAGAAAAAGCTCAAGCTGCTTCTTGATTTTCTTTCTGCACTGGCCCGCTATCTTTGCCTTTTTCAGCAACTTCACGATCCACCAGCTCAATCACAGCCATATCGGCATTATCACCATAACGCACACCGGCCTTCAGCACACGGCTATAACCGCCAGCACGGTTTGCATAACGCTGCCCCAGAACAGAGAACAGCTTGCTCACAATAGCATCGTCACGCAGTTGAGCAAAAGCCTGACGGCGTGCATGAAGCGTACCGCGCTTGCCTAAGGTGATCAGCTTCTCAACAACAGGACGCAGCTCCTTCGCTTTTGGCAGCGTTGTGGAGATTTGCTCATGCTTGATGAGTGCGACAGCCATATTACGGAACATAGCCGCGCGATGAGTGGAGGTGACGCCAAGTTTACGTCCGCTCAGATTATGACGCATTTTCTTTCCCTAATCCTTTGCCCGAACTTCCCAGCCGGGGCTTTTTAGAAGGTCTCATCGAGACGCCGGGCCAGATCCTCGATGCTCTCCGGCGGCCAAGCAGGAACATTCATCCCTAGCGAAAGGCCCATGCCTGTTAGCACCTCTTTGATCTCATTCAGCGACTTACGACCGAAATTCGGAGTCCGAAGCATTTCCTGCTCGCTCTTCTGCACGAGATCGCCAATATAAACAATATTGTCGTTCTTCAAGCAGTTTGCACTACGCACAGAAAGCTCAAGCTCATCCACTTTACGCAACAGATGACGGCTGAAGGGCAAGTCATCTTGTGGCTCTTCATTCTGAACCGGGCGCGGCTCATCAAAATTGATGAAGAGCTGAAGCTGATCCTGCATGATGCGCGCGGCTAATGCCAAGGCATCTTCCGGCGTAACCACCCCATTCGTCTCAACACTCAGGAGCAATTTATCATAGTCAGTAACCTGCCCCACACGAGTCGGCTCCACTTTATAGGAGACACGCTGCACGGGAGAGTAAATCGCATCAATGGGGATTAAGCCAATCGGAGCATCATCAGGACGGTTTGCAGAGGCCGGGACATAGCCCTTGCCCATATTCACCGTAAACTCCATGCCCAATTTGACATCATCATCCAGCGTACAAATAACCAAATCTGGGTTCATGATTTCAATATCATGACCTGTTTGGATTTGCCCAGCTGTAACTTCCCCCGGCCCTGTCGCAGCAAGAACCATACGCTTTGGCCCCTCACCGTGCATACGCAAAGCAAGCTGCTTCACATTCAACACGATGTCGGTCACATCCTCACGCACACCTGCTACAGAGGAGAACTCGTGCAAGACCCCATCAATCTGGATGGCCGTAACAGCAGCACCCTGAAGAGATGAAAGAAGAATACGACGCAGAGCGTTCCCCACCGTCAGCCCAAAGCCACGCTCAAGCGGCTCAGCAACAATGGTCGCCATGCGGGAAGGAACTGGGCCGGGTTCGACTTCAAGCTTCTCCGGTTTGATGAGAGCCTGCCAATTTTTCTGGAGAACCAAGATCATGGCCTTTCAAACAACGAAGCCCGCCATTCTGGCGGTACCAGGCCCGCACATGTCGTGCGGTACGAACTTACCAAAGCTCAGATTGGTTGCACCATCCAATCGTGACAACCAACCCAGCCAAATACACTGTCCGCCTTAAACGCGACGACGCTTACGGGGACGGCAACCATTATGGGGTACTGGCGTCATGTCCCGAATAGACGTGATTGTAAAACCAACGGCCTGCAAAGCACGCAAAGCACTCTCACGCCCTGAACCAGGACCAGAGACCTCAATCTCCAACGTTTCCATGCCATGCTCACGGGCTTTACGGCCAGCATCCTCAGCAGCAACCTGTGCCGCATAAGGTGTGGACTTACGAGACCCCTTGAAGCCCTGAGCCCCAGAGGAAGACCATGCAATCGCATTGCCCTGAGCATCAGCAATCGTGATCATCGTGTTGTTAAAGGTCGAAAGAACATGAGCAACACCAGAGATGATGTTTTTACGCTCCTTCTTACGAATACGCGGTGCGGCAGCCTTGGCCATAATATGCTTGTCCTACTAAATCTGCAAAAGCGTCAAAGAGAACGCGCTTATTAGCGCGTTGCCTTCTTCTTACCAGCAATGGCAACAGCCTTACCCTTACGAGTACGCGCATTTGTATGCGTACGCTGCCCACGAACCGGAAGACCACGGCGATGACGCAGACCACGATAGCAGCCAAGGTCCATCAGACGCTTAATATTCATCGCCGTCTCACGACGGAGATCACCTTCTACACGGTACTCACTGTCAATCAGGTCACGAATCTTTGTGACCTCATCATCAGAAAGCTCATTCACGCGCTTAGCATCATCAATGCCGAGCTTTGCACAGATTGCCTGTGCGCTCGACGGACCAATGCCATAAACATAGCGCAGACCGATGACCACCCGTTTGTTGGTCGGAATGTTTACGCCGGCAATACGTGCCACGCCAATTCTCCCATCCACACGGCCCAAAGCCGCGTTGCCAAAAATCTTTGTCTGACGGACCATGGCCGCTCACCGGCATCAGTCCCCAAAGAACGATTCCAACCCCGCCATGGGGTTCGATACGTTCACCTTATGCTGGGCGAATATACTGCCCTGCCAGACAAGTCAAATAATAAAGATCACTTTTTCGTGACCGCCTTACATATCAAGACGCTAATTGGTCGAGAATAGCGTCAATCGCCGCCCCAACCGTATCAACATCTTGCATCCCATCAACGCGCTTTAAGCACCCTCTCCCCTCATAATAAGGCAGAATAGGGGCTGTTTGCTCCCGATAGACCTTCAGACGTGAATGAATCACCTCTGGGTGGTCATCCGCACGGCGGGAGCCATCATCATGCTGACGTTCGCAAAGACGCTTTACAAGAGCATCTTCACTCACCTCTAACAAAATCACCGCATCAATTTTGAGCCCCTGCTCTTTGAGCATAGAATCCAAAATCTCTGCCTGAGGCTCTGTACGAGGGAAACCATCTAAAATGACCCCCTTCGCACAATCGGGCTGCTCAATACGATTCTCAATCATTTGAACAATGATGGGATCCGGCACAAAATGCCCCTTCTCCATCAAACCCTTAACCTCCAAACCAATCGGAGATTTCGCCTTGACCTCAGCACGCAGCATATCCCCTGTAGAGATTTGCTTCATGCCACGATTTTTCTCGAGACGCTTCGCCTGTGTCCCCTTTCCCGCACCGGGGGGACCAAGAAGAATGATATTCACCCTTACCTCCGTTTTTCCCGACCAACGCGACTACGCCCACGGCTACCCCGCTCCCGCTGCTTACGGATAAGCCCTTGATATTGATGCGCCACCAAATGAGATTGCACCTGCGTAACCGTATCAATCGTGACCGATACGATAATAATCAAGCTCGTCCCACCAAAGTAAAACGGTACATTATATTTGTTGATCAAGAACTGCGGTAAGAGACAAACCAGCACCATGTAAGCCGCGCCAATGCTCGTCAAGCGTGACAAAATACGATCAAAATAACGCGCCGTATTAGCCCCCGGACGAATACCCGGCACAAACCCGCCTTGCTTCCTCAAATTATCAGCTGTTTCCTCAGGATTAAATGTCACAGCTGCATAAAAATAAGAGAAAAACACAATCATGAAAGCATAAAACGCCATGTAAAGCGGTTGCCCTTGGGAGAGCCACTGCCCCACACGCCCCATAATGCCACCATTATTATGCATAAAACCCGACAAAGTCGCCGGCACAAGCAAAACAGAAGACGCAAAAATGGGGGGAATTACACCTGCTGTATTCACCTTAAGCGGCATATGTGTGGAATCCCCGCCATAAATACGGTTACCCACCTGCCGTTTAGGATACTGAATAACAATACGCCGCTGCGCTTGCTCCATAAACACAATAAAAGCGATAACCAGCAGAGCTAAAATGAGGAAGGCCACCACAAAGAGCGGCGACAAAGCCCCCGTTCTTCCTAGCTCGAACAACGTATTAAGCGCATGTGGTAAATTCGCTACAATACCGGAGAAAATTATGAGGGAAATCCCATTCCCAATCCCACGTGAGGTAATCTGTTCCCCCAACCACATAAGGAACAGCGTCCCCGTCACAAGCATCACAACATAAGAAACAAGGAAGGTCGGACCGGGAGAAATAACCGCGCTCAACCCTGTTTTTGTATGCATGCTACTTAACCCCATGGCGAAGCCATAAGCTTGTACCACGGCAATAAGCACCGTGAGATACCGCGTATATTGGTTAAGCTTTTTACGCCCTGATTCACCCTCTTTCTTCAACGCTTCCATAGAAGGCAACGCCGTTGAAAGCAGCTGAATAATAATAGAAGCACTAATATAGGGCATAATGTTAAGGGCAAAAAGCGTCATACGCCCCAAAGCACCACCTGTGAACATGTCAAACATGCCCAAGATGCCACCCTGATTTTCCCCAACAAGCTGCCCCAACACAGAAGCATCAATCCCCGGCACAGGGATAAACGTGCCAAGGCGATAAACAATCAATGCCCCTAATGTAAACCAGATCCGTTTTTTGAGCTCTGTCGCCTTAGAAAAGGCACTCATATTCAGGTTGCCGGCCAACTGTTCTGCCGCTGAAGCCATCTCCCCGTCCTTTCATGAAAACAGCGTCACCGCACATCGTACGGGACGCTGCTCACTTGTTCACTGTCACCCCAGCTTACTGGGTAAGCAAACTCAAGCCTCAGCCTGAGCTTCCTTCTTAACGGCAAGAACCTTCACAGAGCCACCGGCTTTCTCTACCGCAGCTACCGCTGCTGCAGACGCCCCGGAGACCTCAAAGTTCACACCCTGAGACAGCTCGCCCTTGGCCAAAAGACGCACACCAGCAACCTTACGGCTACCAACAAGCCCAGCTTGACGCAACACGTCCTCAGTAATAGGCGCACCAGCAGAAAGCTTACCAGCTTCCAGAGCCTTACTGACAGCACCAAGATTAACCGCCGCATATTCCTTACGGAAAATATTGACGAAGCCACGCTTCGGCATACGACGATAAATCGGCAACTGACCACCCTCAAAGCCATTAATCGCTACGCCGGAACGTGCTTTCTGACCCTTATGGCCCTTACCAGAGGTCTTGCCTTTACCAGAGCCGATACCACGCCCAAGACGCTTTTTGCGGTAGCGAGCCCCAGCGTTATCACGCAATTCATTCAGGTTCATATCAAGCCTCCACCTTTACCAGATGGGACACCTTGCGGATCATCCCGCGGACGGAAGACGTATCCTCCAACTCACGGCTGGAACCGATACCACGAAGGCCCAGCCCCTTGACCGTTTCCGCCTGACCCGGCTTGGAGCCGATCACAGAAGCGATCTGCGTCACCCGGATAGTCTTACCTTTTGTCTTAGACATTAGCAGCCTCCGTCTCTGACTGCTCACGGCGGCCAAACAGCTCGAATGTCTTCTTACCACGACGTGCCGCAACCTGACGCGGGCTACTTGCACGCTCCAGGGCGTCAAATGCAGCCTTAATCATGTTGTGCGGGTTCCGTGTCCCTAGGCTTTTTGCGACAACATCGCTTACACCCAAGCTCTCGAAGACAGCACGAATTGGCCCACCAGCAATGATCCCTGTACCCGCTTCAGCAGCACGTACAACAACCTCACCAGCCCCAAAACGCCCCACTGCATCATGATGCAGCGTACGGCCTTCCTTCATCGGAACGCGAATCATGTTACGGCGTGCACGCTCTGTCGCCTTACGAATGGCCTCAGGCACCTCACGGGCTTTACCTGCACCATACCCAACGCGCCCTTTCTGGTCGCCAACAACAACCAGAGCAGCAAAGGCAAAACGCCGACCGCCTTTAACAACTTTTGCAACGCGATTAATGGTTACGAGCTTATCAACAAGCTCATCACCCTGCTCACGCTCACGACCACCACGGCCGCCTTCTCTTGGCTCACGTGCCATGTGTGATCCTCCTTAGAAAGACAGCCCGCCCTCACGGGCAGCCTCTGCCAGGGCTTTCACCCGGCCATGATAGAGATAGGAGCCACGGTCGAACACAACCTCTTTGACCCCAGCCTTAACAGCGCGCTCTGCAACCAGCTTACCAATGACGGAAGCGGCTGCGATATTCGCACCGGTTTTACCGGCTTCGCGAACAGCTTTCTCAAGCGTAGACGCACTGGCCAGTGTAACCCCACGCGCATCATCAATGACTTGAACGTGGATATTCTTGCTAGAACGGAAGACCGACAAACGCGGCCGGCCGCCGCTCTTGCGACGAAGCTGGAAACGCAACCGCTTGCGGCGACGCTCCTGCAATCCTTGCAGCGATGCCATTACTTCTTCTTACCTTCTTTCTGACGCAGAACTTCGGTCTCATAACGAACACCCTTGCCCTTATAAGGCTCAGGTTTACGGAAGCTGCGGATATCCAAAGCTACCTGACCAACGCGCTGCTTGTCGTTACCCTCAACCAAAATGGCTGTCGGACGCGGTGTTGTAATCTTCACATCAGATGGGATCGGATAGACCACATCGTGTGAGAAACCAAGATTCATCACCAGATTGGAACCCTGAACAGCGGCACGGAAACCCGTTCCCTGAATCTCAAGCCCTTTCTGGAAACCCTCAGAAACACCCTTCACCATGTTTGCAAACACAGCGCGAGATGTCCCCCACATCGTCCAACTACGCGGCGTACGCCCCCCTAGAGGAGAGACAGTAATCTTACCATCCGCAATCTTCACATCAACAAATGAAGATACTGGCACACTCAGCTCACCACGTTTGCCTTTGACGCAAAACATGCCGTCCTTGACAACCGCCTCAACCCCGGCGGGGAGCTCAATAGGATATTTACCTACGCGAGACATATTCCCTCCTTAGAAGACGCGGCAGAGGACCTCGCCACCAACATTGGCAGCACGAGCCTCAACGTCTGAAAGAACGCCACGCGGAGTGGAAAGGATAGAAACACCCAAACCAGCATAAACGCGGGGCAACTCTTTAATCTTGGAATATACGCGACGCCCCGGACGAGAAACACGGTGAATCTCACGAATCACAGGCTGGCCATCGCTATATTTCAACTCAATACGGAACTGAGAGATACCCTTACGGACCTCCTCAGTTGTATAACCGCGAATATATCCTTCGCGCTTTAATGCCTCAAGCACGCTAGCGCGCAATTTGGAGGCCGGAGCAACGCAAGCAGCATGGCGGGCACGCTGAGCGTTACGGACCCGGGTGAGCATATCACCCAATGGATCAGACATAGACATTCAGACTACCCTTTTACCAGCTGGACTTAACCATGCCGGGGATTTGCCCCGTAGACGCCAAGTCGCGCAGTGCGATACGACACAGCTCAAACTTACGGTAGTTCCCACGAGAACGACCAGTAAGCTTGCAACGCAAACGCACGCGGGTCTGAGACCCATTACGCGGCAACTTCGCTAATTTCAGTGTCGCTTCGAAACGCTCTTCCATAGAAAGAGAGCGATCCTTAATTGTATTTTTAAGAGCGGTCCGCTTTTCACGATCACGCTGCGCCATAGCAGCACGACGATTATTACGGTTCACCGCAGAGATTTTCGCCATCTCGAATCTTCTCCCGGAACCTGTCGGGCCCATCCCGACGGTTTTCCAACCAACGGAACTGTAACGGAAACTCCCCCCTCATGTGAAGGGGGAAAATCTCTTTTCCGCGATTGATACGAAAAAATGTCGCTTAGGACACAAACGGCAGATCAAATGCCTTCAGAAGAGCTTTTGCTTCTTCATCCGTTTTTGCCGTCGTCACAAAGATAATGTCCATCCCACGGATGTCATCAACTTTGTCATAATCAATTTCCGGGAATACAATCTGCTCTTTCAGACCCATGGCAAAATTACCACGGCCATCAAAGCCTTTATTCGCCGGAAGACCACGGAAGTCACGAATACGCGGCATAGCAATCGTCACAAGACGATCCAAGAACTCGTACATACGAGCCTTACGCAACGTGACCTTACATCCAATCGGCAGCCCCTCACGAATGCGGAACCCCGCAACAGCCTTACGAGCCACTGTTTTTACAGGCTTCTGACCAGAAATCAGAGCCATTTCCTCAACAGCAGCGTCAAGCTTCTTTTGGTCAGCAGCGGCTTCACCGACACCCATGTTCAAGACAATTTTCTCAAGCTTGGGAATCTGCATGTCGCTTTTATATCCGAACTGCTCACGCAATTTAGCGCGAAGCTTGTCCTGATAATCCTGCTGCAAACGAGGCAGAACGGTACCTTTTTTATCGCTCATCGTTCGCTCCTCAGCCTTCGATCACTTCGCCGGTTACTTTAGCAACACGGACTTTGCGACCATCTTCCAGAACACGGAAACCAACACGTGTTGGCTTACCACTTTTCGGGTCGATCAGCTTTAGATTGGAGAGATGAACAGGCATTTCACGCTCAACAATACCGCCACCTTCGCCCATACGATTCGGCTTCGTATGACGCTTCGCGATAGCAACCCCACGCACAACAGCCTTCTCCGCCTTAGGCAGAACAGAAAGAACTTCCCCCTGCACACCACGGGAGCGACCTGTCAAAACGAGGACCTTATCACCTTTTTTAATACGTGCAGCCATTACAACACCTCCGGAGCAAGGGAGATGATCTTCATGAACTTACGTGCACGCAGCTCACGAACAACGGGGCCAAAGATACGCGTGCCAATCGGCTCCTGCTGCTTATTCAGCAACACAGCGGCATTCCGATCAAAGCGAATGGCAGAACCATCAGCGCGGCGCACCGGGTAAGATGTACGCACGATAACGGCCTGATGGACGTCACCTTTCTTCACCTTACCACGCGGAATCGCCTCTTTAACGGATACGACAATGATGTCGCCGACCGAGGCGGTCTTCCGCTTGGAGCCGCCCAGCACCTTGATGCACTGCACCCGACGCGCACCAGAATTATCAGCCACGTCTAGGTTGGTCTCGGGATGAATCATCTGTCTACCCCCTTATGCGCCGACAGAAGACGATGCAGCCTCAGCAACATCGACTCCATTGCGGGAAATGACCGTCCATGTCTTGCGCTTGGAAAGCGGTGCGCACTCAACAATACGCACCACATCACCAATCTTGCATGCGTTAGCATCATCATGCGCTGCATACTTTTTGGAACGGCGGATAAACTTTTTATAGAGCGGATGCATCACGCGACGATCGACAAGAACAGTTACCGTCTTATCCATCTTATCGCTCGTCACCCGCCCTGTCAGGACGCGCCTTGGCATCGTCCGTCTCCTCTCAGGACTTTGCGGCGGACGTTTTTGCGCCCGCGCGGTTCTTCGACTGGTTCAGCAATGTTTTGATACGCGCGACAGCACGACGCACAATCTTAACACGGCTACTATTTTCAGACTGGCCTGTGGCCGCAGCGAAACGCTGGTTAATCTGCTCACGCTTCAAATCTACAAGAAGAGTCTTCAACTCATCCTCGCTCTTGGCGCGCAGATCAGCAACCTTATAGGTCGTTTCAGCCATTCTCAAGCCTCCCCGATACGCTGAATGAACTTGGTCTTAATCGGCAACTTCGCAGCTGCCAAGCTAAGAGCCAAGCGAGCAACCTCCGGTGGCACCCCTTCGATCTCGAATAGGATACGTCCCGGCTTTACACGGGCTGCCCAGTACTCAGGGTTACCCTTACCGGAACCCATACGCACTTCTGCCGGTTTTGTCGAGACCGGAGTGTCCGGAAAAATACGAATCCAAACACGCCCAGCACGTTTCATCGCACGTGTAATCGCACGACGAGATGCCTCAATTTGACGCGCAGTAATACGCTCCGGCTCCAAGGCTTTTAGACCATACGCACCAAAATTCAGCTGCGTACCGCCCTTAGCCAAACCATGAATACGGCCCTTATGGGCCTTACGAAACTTTGTCCGCTTTGGAGAAAGCATAATTTTCTATCCTCACATCAAGCACCGCAGATTAAAAGACGGGGAGACCCCCGCCCCTTAACGCTGGGGAGCCTGCTCCGCAGCACGACGGTCCTGAGCCATTGGGTCATGAGCCAGAATCTCACCTTTAAAGATCCAGACCTTCACCCCACAAGAACCGTAAGTGGTATGCGCTGTAGAAGTTCCATAATCGATGTCCGCACGCAATGTATGCAACGGAACGCGACCCTCACGATACTGCTCATCACGAGCAATCTCAGCACCGCCAAGACGCCCACTACATGTGATGCGAATACCCTGAGCCCCCAGACGCATAGCAGACTGGATGGACCGCTTCATCGCACGACGGAACGCTACACGACGCTCCAGCTGTTGCGCAATGCTATCCGCTACCAGAGTGGCATCAATTTCTGGCTTGCGAATCTCAACGATATTCAGAGCAACATCGGCCTTGGTCATGCGGCTAAGGGTCTTACGCAGGGCATCAATGTCCTGCCCCTTCTTACCGATAATCACACCAGGACGCGCAGCATAAATCGTCACACGCGGTTTTTTCGCTGGACGCTCAATAACAACACGGGCAACGCCAGCACCAGAAAGCTTCTTACGCAAGAAAGCGCGTAGCTTCAAGTCCTCATGGAGGAGGCGGGCATAATCCCCACCTGCATACCAGCGGCTATCCCATGTACGATTGACACCGAGCCGCAGCCCGATCGGATTAACCTTATGTCCCATAGATCAGGCTGCCTTCTGCTCTTTGGAGTTCTTGCCAGCTTTGGGGGCTTCAACAGCCTCTGCGCGCTCAGCAACAACAATCTTCAGGTGGCTGAAAAACTTCTCAACACGTGCAGACCGACCACGGCCACGAGCATGGAAGCGTTTCATCACAATCGACTTGCCAACCTCGGCAGTTTTCACCACCAGCTTATCGACATCAAGCTGATGATTATTTTCTGCGTTAGCGACGGCACTCTCAAGAGCCTTCTTCACCTGCTGGGCAATGCGGCGGCGTGAGAATGTCAACGCAGCAATAGCCTTATCAGCTGGCTGATTACGAATCGTCGCAGCAACCAAGTTCAACTTACGCGGGCTAACACGAATATTGCGGGCAACTGCCTGCGCCTCTGTATCAGCCAAGGTACGGATATGCTTAGGCTTACTCATGCTCAGCCTCGCTTCGATTTCTTATCGGAACCATGACCGGTATAAGTACGGGTCGGAGAAAACTCCCCAAACTTATGACCAACCATATGCTCCGTAACCTGCACAGGCAGGAACTTCTGACCATTATAGACGCCGAACGTCAGCCCGACAAACTGCGGCAGGATGGTAGAACGACGTGACCAAATCTTGATCACCTCGTTCCGGCCCGATGCACGAGCCTTTTCAGCCTTACCAAACAGATACCCGTCGACGAACGGGCCTTTCCAGACGGAACGTGCCATCTTCTATGCCCCTCTCTTACTTACCAGTTTTACGACGACGGATAATCAGGCTGTCCGTCTTCTTGTTGGTACGCGTCTTGTAACCCTTTGTCGGTACACCCCAAGGTGTCACAGGATGACGACCACCGGACGTACGCCCTTCACCACCACCATGTGGATGGTCAACAGGGTTCATAACCACACCGCGGTTATGCGGACGGCGACCCATCCAACGACGGCGACCAGCCTTACCGAAATGCTGGTTCATGTTGTCCGGATTAGACACAGCACCAACCGTTGCCATGCACTCACCGCGCACAATACGCAGCTCACCAGATTGCAGCTTAATCTGCGCGTAACCAGCATCCTTACCAACCAGCTGAGCATAATTCCCAGCAGAGCGGGCAAGCTTACCACCAGCACCCGGCTTTAGCTCGATATTATGAATGATGGTCCCCACCGGCATAGATGCCAGCGGCATAGCATTCCCTGGGCGCACATCAGCATGATGAGCTGCAATCACACGATCACCAGCCTTCACACGCTGAGGAGCCAGAATATAGGCCAGCTCACCATCTTCATAACGGATGAGTGCGATGAAGGCTGTGCGGTTAGGGTCATATTCCAGACGCTCAACCGTCGCAGCAACATCAAACTTACGCCGCTTGAAATCAACATAACGATAAGACTGCTTATGCCCACCACCACGGAAGCGCACAGTCGTACGCCCGTAATTATTGCGACCACCAGTCTTGTTTTTACCTTCCGTCAACTGCTTGACGGGCTTGCCTTTCCAAAGCTCGCTCCGGTCAATCAGCACGGTACCACGAGTGCTTGGTGTCGTGGGATTAAAGTGCTTCAATGCCATAGTTTTTTACCCCGCGCGTCAACCAAGCTTCGCTGTAAGGTCGATCGATTGACCCTCAGCAAGCTGAACATACGCCTTCTTGACATCAGAACGGCGACCTGGACGACCCTTAACTCGCTTCACTTTACCCTTTTGGACCAAAGTGCTGACACCAGCAACCTTCACCTTAAAGAGTGTCTCAACAGCGACCTTAATCTGCGGCTTAGTAGCTTCCAAAGCAACTTTGAAAACAACCTGATTCTTTTCGGAGAGCAATGTTGCCTTCTCCGTAATCACCGGCGCACGCAGAACATCAAACAGAGCCTCTTGAGACAGATTTGCTGCGGCCTTACGGGCATTCAAAACAGTTTTTGTTGTCATGCCAGACGCTCCTTGAGACCCTCAAGAGCAGCGTGGGTAATTACCAACACATCATGCTTGAGAATATCATAAACATTCGCCCCAACCGTAGGCAGAAGATCAATCTTCGGCAGGTTGGAAATTGCGCGCGCGAAAGGCTGGTCGGCTACTTGATCAACAATCAAAGCAGAAGAGCAACCGAGAGCCTTTAGACGAACCGCTGCATCGCGTGTCTTCTCAACACCAGAGAGGTCTTTAAGGATGATCAACTTACCTTCAGACGCTTTCTGAGAAACAGCAGACCGCAAACCAAGACGGCGCACTTTCTTAGGCAAATCAAAGCCATGATCGCGCACAACCGGCCCATGAACCACACCACCAGTACGGAACTGCGGTGCTCTCAAAGAGCCTTGACGAGCAGAGCCTGTTCCCTTTTGGCGGTACGGCTTTTTTGTCGTACCAGAAACAGCACCCATGCCGCGCGTTGCATGCGTCCCAGCACGACGCTTAGCGAGCTGCCAGTTCACAACACGGGCCATAATGTCCTTGCGGGGGACAATCCCGAAAATCTCTTCCGGCAGTGCGACTTTGCCTGCACTCCCGTTATCGAGGGTTTTGATATCGTATTCCATATCCCTCACCCGGCGGCCCCTACGGTCGCAGCCGGATAGGGCGCGTCCGCATTGCGGGCCTTCTTGATTGCATCGCGAACCAGAACAACACTGTTCTTGGCACCTGGGATAGCACCGCGCACCATAATCAGGTTACGCTCCTCATCCACAGCAGCAATTTCGAGGTTTTGTGTTGTCACCCGCTTATCACCAAGGTGACCAGCCATCTTCTTGCCCTTAAAGACCTTACCAGGATCCTGGCGTTGGCCTGTAGAGCCGTGAGAGCGGTGACTAATAGACACACCGTGTGTGGCTTCCAACCCGGCAAAGTTATGGCGTTTCATAACACCAGCAAAACCTTTACCTTTACTGCGGCCAGTAACATCCACCTTCTGACCCACAACAAAATGAGCAGCAGAAAGCTTCGTCCCTGATTCCAGCACGGCATCTTCTGCCACGCGGAACTCGACCAGCTTTTTCTTGGGTTCAACCTTCACACGGGCAAAGTGCCCACGGTTCGCTTTTGTAACGTGCTTTGTTTTTGCCGCACCCATACCAAGCTGAACAGCCGTATAGCCATCACGCTCTTTTGTGCGGGCATCCACAACCTCGACATTATCAAGGTGCAGCACCGTCACCGGCACATGTGTGCCGTCTTCTTTAAAGAGCCGGGTCATCCCCAGCTTTTTTGCAATCAATCCGGTACGCATCGTCTGGACCTTAGAGTTTAATCTCGACATCAACGCCAGCGGCGAGGTCGAGCTTCATGAGGGCGTCCACGGTCTGCGGAGTCGGCTCGACAATGTCGAGCAAGCGGCGATGTGTTCTCATTTCGAACTGTTCGCGACTTTTCTTATCCACATGCGGTGAACGATTCACAGTAAACCGGGCAATATGCGTCGGCAGAGGGATTGGCCCCCGTACCCGCGCACCCGTACGCTTCGCCGTATTCACAATCTCCTTTGTGCTGTTATCCAACACGCGATGATCATACGCTTTAAGGCGAATGCGGATGTTCTGGTCGTCCATGATTTCACTTCATCCTTACTAAACCGGATGCTGTCCTACTGCATTTTATTTAGAAATGGAACCCCGGCCGAAAAAATTCGACCGGGGTTCCATATTCAAAACCAGTCGGACCTTAGGCGCTGATGGAAGCCACCACGCCGGCACCCACTGTACGGCCACCTTCGCGAATAGCGAAGCGGAGGCCTTCATCCATAGCAATCGGAGCAATCAGCTCGACATCCATGGTAGCATTATCACCCGGCATCACCATCTCGGTGCCTTCCGGCAATGTAACAACACCTGTCACGTCCGTCGTACGGAAATAGAACTGCGGACGATAGTTAGTGAAGAACGGCGTATGACGGCCACCTTCTTCCTTCGTCAGGATGTAAGCCTCAGCCTTGAACTTGCTATGCGGGGTAATTGTACCCGGCTTAGCCAGAACCTGACCGCGCTCAACATCTTCACGCTTCGTACCACGGAGCAGCGCACCAATGTTATCACCAGCCTCACCACGATCCAGCAGCTTACGGAACATCTCAACGCCCGTAACTGTTGTTTTTGTGGTCGGACGAAGACCAACGATCTCGACCTCGTCACCAACATTGACTTCACCACGCTCGACACGGCCCGTCACAACGGTACCACGACCAGAGATGGAGAACACGTCCTCAATCGGCATCAAGAAGGGACGATCAACCGGACGCTCAGGCTGCGGGATGTAAGCATCAACAGCTTTCATCAGCTCACGGATAGCTTCCTTACCCTGGGCTGGATCACCATCTTCCAGAGTTGCCAAAGCGGAACCCTTCACGATGGGGATATCATCGCCAGGGAAGTCGTAGGAGGACAGAAGCTCACGAACTTCCATCTCCACCAGCTCCAGAAGCTCTGGATCGTCAACCTGGTCAACTTTGTTCAAGAAGACAACCAGAGCCGGCACACCGACCTGACGAGCCAAAAGGATGTGCTCACGTGTCTGCGGCATTGGGCCGTCAGCAGCGGACACAACCAGAATGGCACCATCCATCTGCGCCGCACCAGTGATCATGTTCTTCACATAGTCAGCGTGACCAGGGCAGTCCACGTGAGCGTAGTGACGGTTATCCGTCTCATACTCAACGTGCGCTGTGGAAATCGTAATACCACGAGCGCGCTCTTCAGGAGCCTTATCGATCTGATCATAAGCACTGAAGGTTGCACCACCGGTCTCAGCCAGTGTCTTTGTGATTGCAGCCGTCAGCGTGGTTTTACCATGGTCAACGTGACCAATCGTGCCGATGTTAACATGCGGCTTAGTACGCTCAAATTTAGCCTTTGCCATCGTCTCTCTCCAAAACCTTGACCCGGCAAGGGCCAAAGGTATGACTGAAACTTCATGCTGGCCACCCTGCAAGCAGATAGTGACCAGAAGCCTTAGCTGGTAAAATTACCAGCGATAATGACTGAATGCCTTATTGGCTTCAGCCATGCGGTGCGTGTCTTCCCGTTTCTTGACGGCTGCGCCGCGGTTATTCACCGCGTCCATCAACTCATTGGAAAGACGGTCCTGCATGGTGTTCTCACCACGCTTGCGGGACGCATCAATCAACCAGCGAATAGCCAGAGCTTGACGGCGTTCTGCACGAACCTCTACCGGAACCTGATAGGTCGCACCGCCGACACGACGGGAGCGGACCTCAACGGCCGGTTTTACATTATCCAATGCCGAGTGGAACATAGCCACTGGGTCCGCGCTGGACCCACCACGCTTACGCAGCACTTCAAGTGCTCCATAAACGATGCGCTCGGCAGTAGATTTCTTACCATCATACATAAGCGCATTCATAAAGCGCGTAATGACGGCATCTCCGAATTTTGGATCGGGAAGGATCTCACGCTTAACAGCGCGATGACGGCGACTCATTCCAAATACCCCTTATTTCGGCCGCTTCGCGCCATACAACGAACGACGCTGACGACGTTTTGCGATACCCTGCGTATCCAACACACCACGTAGAATGTGGTAACGCACACCGGGAAGATCCTTCACGCGACCACCGCGGATAAGAACAACACTATGCTCCTGAAGGTTATGCCCTTCACCAGGAATATAGCTCACCACCTCATACCCGTTGGTCAGGCGCACCTTGGCGACCTTACGCAGGGCGGAGTTCGGTTTCTTCGGCGTTACAGTATAAACACGTGTGCAAACACCACGCTTCTGCGGACATCCCTGCAGAGCAGGAACCTTGTTCCGCTTTGCGGCCGGCTCACGGCCCTTTGCGATCAACTGGTTGATGGTCGGCATGCGCCCTTCCCAATCCTTGTCCATATGCTGGCGGGAGACATTCCCACCACGACATTCCGTTCTAACCGACACGCGGCTGAACCGCCTGTCTCGCACAATTGCACCGAAGAGAAGGAGAGACTCCTCCTCCCGTAGCGACTTGCCTCTGGACTTAACCCCTTTCTTACAGAAACGGAAGTAGTGCCAGACGCTATTTTTTACTCTGGGACGATTCCTTCACCTTAACAAGCGGGAACTGTCTGAAGCGCGAACCCTAAGAGGGCTTGGCCTCACTGTCAAGCCTCTCTGTACCAACAGAGAGGCTTAAACATCCAGAATCCTTACTCTGCGGCGTCCTCCACCTCATCCAGCCCTTTAGGGAGCTGTGTCGGAGCCTGATCGGCTGCCAGACTACGCAACCGCCGCATAGCACCGCCTGTCCCTGCGGGGATCAAACGACCGACAATCACATTCTCCTTCAAGCCGCCAAGCGTGTCGATTCTGCCTGATGTAGCAGCATCTGTAAGCACGCGTGTCGTCTCTTGGAAGGAGGCCGCCGAGATAAAGGACTGCGTTTGCAACGATGCTTTGGTAATCCCCTGAAGAATCGGCATCGCCTTTGCTGGCTCACGCCCTTGCTCCAGAAGAGCTTTATTATCACGCTCAAACTCAATCCGATCCACTGTCTCACCGATAAGGTAAGTGGAATCACCTGGCTCCAGAACCTCAACCTTCTGCAACATCTGGCGGACGATTACTTCGATATGCTTATCGTTAATCTTCACACCTTGCAGGCGGTAAACATCCTGAATCTCATTAACGAGATAGTCAGACAGAGCCTCCATCCCCATGACTTTTAAAATATCATGCGGAACACGGGGGCCATCCACCAGCGGGTCACCCTTTTGAACAAAGTCACCTTCCTGAACGGAAATATGCTTGCCCTTAGGAATCAGATATTCTTTTCGCTCGCCTGTTTCATCATTATGCACGATGACACAACGCTTAGCCTTATAGTCCTTGCCGAACTCAATACGACCATCACCTTCTGCAATAATCGCATGGTCCTTCGGACGGCGTGCCTCAAAAAGCTCTGCCACGCGCGGTAGACCACCGGTAATATCACGCGTTTTAGATCCTTCACGCGGGATACGGGCCAGCACGTCACCCGCATGAACCTCTGCCCCATTCTCTACCGAGAGAATACTGTCGGGAGAGAGGAAGTAGCGAGCCTCATTACCATTGGCAAGACGAACCACATTCCCTTGAGCGTCCTTCAACTGCAAGCGAGGCCGTAGGTCCACACCCTTCGCGGCTTGTTTGTAGTCCACAACCACGCGAGAGGTTAGGCCGGTGACTTCGTCAACCCGCTCAACCAGTGTGATACTGTCGATCAGGTCTTGATACTCCACCGTACCAGCTTGCTCGGTGATGATGGGGAGGGTGTAAGGATCCCACTCAGCCATCTTATCACCGCGCTTTACCTCCTGCCCTTCCGAGACCATCAAGCGCGCCCCGTAAGGCACACGATACCGGGCTTTCTCTGCCCCGGTCTCATCAATAAGCAGGATCTCACAGTTACGGGACATCACTACAGGGACATTCTGTGAGTTTTGCACCACATTGCGGTTGCGGATGGTCACCTTACCATCACGGAAGGCTTCCACCATGGATTGCTCCGCACCACGGGTCGCCGCACCACCAATATGGAAGGTCCGCATCGTAAGCTGCGTACCAGGCTCACCAATGGATTGAGCGGCAATTACACCCACAGCCTCACCGATATTCACTGGTGTACCACGAGCAAGGTCACGCCCATAGCAATGGGCGCAGATGCCAGCCTGACTATCGCAGGTGAGAACGGAACGAATCTCAACCGCCTCGATCCCTGCTTCCTCAAGCCGCTCGACATCCGCCTCATCCAACAGGCGGTTACGCTCCAGCAGCACTTCACCCGTCATAGGATGAGCGACATCCTTCGCCAAGGTCCGCCCCAGAGCACGCTCTGCCAAGGAGGCTACAACCTCACCGCTATCCATCACGGCACGAACAACCAAACCACGCTCACTGCCGCAATCTGCTTCGATAATGATGCAATCCTGCGCCACATCGACCAGACGGCGGGTAAGATACCCGGAGTTCGCTGTTTTAAGCGCAGTATCGGCAAGACCCTTACGCGCACCATGGCTCGAGGTGAAGTAATCGAGAACCGACAGACCTTCTTTAAAGTTAGCAACAATCGGCTGTTCGATAATCTCACCTGATGGCTTCACCATCAGGCCACGCATACCGGCAAGCTGCTTCATCTGTGCTGGTGACCCACGAGCCCCAGAGTGGCTCATCATCCACACAGAATTAGTGGGCTTACCCGGCACTTGCTTGGAGATTTCCTTCAACATGGCGGCCTGCACCTCGTCCGTGCAGCGCGACCACGCATCCACCACCTTGTTGTAACGCTCGCCAGCGGTAATCAGACCTTCCTGATATTGCTGCTCGAACTCCTTTACTTCCTCGGTCGTCTTGGCAACCAAGGTTGCCTTCTCACTTGGGACGATCATGTCGTCCTTACCGAAGGAAATACCGGCCTTCGCAGCATGGCGGAAACCAAGAGCCATCAGACGGTCACAGAAGATAACCGCTTCCTTCTGCCCACAATGACGATACACCGTATCAATCACGTCGGAAACCAGCTTCTTCGTCAGCTGACGGTTAATCAAGCTGAAAGGAATAGCCGGATTCTTGGGCAGAATCTGAGCAATCAAAGCACGACCAGGGGTTGTAAGCACCGTCTGGCGGACGGACTTGCCCTCCTCATCCTGCACATCCAAGCGCAGACGAATCTTATCATGCAGCTTTAATGCACCAGCAAGCAGAGCGGCCTCAATCTCGGCAACCGCTGCATAAGCAGGCGGCCCAGCTTTAACGACCTTGCCATCCTTAATCTCTGCTTCATCAGGTGTGAGGCGGTATTCTGGCACTTCAAGGCTCAGATAATACAGGCCAAGCACAATGTCCTGAGACGGCACAATAATGGGCTTACCATTGGCAGGGCTGAGGATGTTGTTGGTAGACATCATCAACACGCGTGCCTCTAGCTGCGCCTCTAGGGAGAGAGGCACATGCACGGCCATTTGGTCACCGTCAAAGTCCGCATTAAAAGCAGTACAAACGAGCGGATGAAGCTGAATCGCCTTGCCTTCTACGAGGCTCGGCTCGAAGGCCTGAATCCCCAGACGGTGCAACGTTGGCGCACGGTTCAACATCACCGGATGCTCGCGGATAACTTCCTCAAGAATATCCCACACTTCCGGCCGCTCTTTCTCGACCATACGCTTAGCGGCTTTAATGGTCGTTGCGTGCCCGTACTTCTCCAACTTGGAGTAGATGAACGGCTTGAACAGCTCCAAAGCCATCTTCTTAGGAAGACCACATTGATGCAGCTTCAGCTCCGGCCCCACCACAATGACGGAACGACCAGAATAGTCCACGCGCTTACCAAGAAGGTTCTGACGGAAACGACCTTGCTTCCCTTTCAGCATATCAGAAAGGGACTTCAACGGCCGTTTATTCGCCCCGGTAATGGCACGTCCACGGCGACCATTATCGAACAGCGCATCCACCGCCTCTTGCAGCATACGCTTTTCGTTACGCACGATAATATCGGGCGCACGAAGCTCAATGAGGCGTTTTAGACGGTTATTACGGTTGATAACACGGCGATACAAATCATTGAGGTCAGATGTTGCAAAACGCCCGCCATCCAATGGCACGAGAGGACGCAGCTCCGGCGGAATCACCGGCACAATGTCCAGAATCATCCATTCCGGCTTAGCCCCGCTCTCCACGAAGGCTTCAACCATCTTCAAGCGTTTGACGAGCTTCTTACGCGCTGCCTCGGATGTCGCCTTACGCAATTTCTTGCGCATGATGGTCTTTTCCGAATCGCCTTCCATTACCTCAGCATCGTAATCGAAAGGATCCGCCTCGCCCCGCTCCTTCGCCGCGCGGCTTAGCTCGGCTTCCTCAGCATTGGGAAGGCCCCAATTATAGCTGGAGAGCGCACGTTTAATCGCCTCCGCCCCGATGCCGACATCCAGACCATCATCAGCGAACTCATCCATCAATTCTTCGCAGCGGATTTCATCCAGCAAATATTGATCACGACGCTTGCCATGCTTGTAAGATTCGACTTGGTCGGACTCACAAACCCCTTTATCCAGCACCAAGAACTTCTCAAAATACAGGACGGGCTCAACATCTTTGAGCGGCAAATCCAGCATTGTGGCAATACGGCTAGGAAGGGACTTGAGGAACCAAATATGAGCCACCGGCGAGGCTAGATCGATATGACCCATCCGCTCGCGCCGCACCTTGGCTAAGGTGACCTCTACGCCACATTTCTCGCAGATAATCCCGCGGAACTTCATCCGCTTATATTTACCGCACAGACATTCATAATCCTTAGTCGGACCAAAAATGCGCGCACAGAAAAGACCATCGCGCTCTGGCTTGAACGTCCGGTAATTGATCGTTTCTGGTTTTTTGATCTCGCCATAAGACCAAGACCGAATCTGCTCGCTCGAAGCAAGCTGAATACGAATCTGGTCAAACGTGCCTGACTGCCCAGACTGACCGAGAATCTTCATGAGATCGTTCATTTGCCGAAACCCCATTGTGCCGAACGACATACCGCCGGCACGTTAAACATGAACAATGAAGAAGGAGCGGAAAGCACTGCCCTCACAGCCCCCCCTGCTCAAGCTCGACATTCAAACCAAGCGACTTCAGTTCTTTCACAAGGACGTTGAAGCTTTCTGGAATACCTGCTTCAAAATCATCCTGCTCCCGAACAATCGCCTCATACACCTTTGTACGGCCGGAGACGTCATCGGATTTCACTGTCAGCATTTCCTGAAGCGTATAAGCCGCCCCGTAAGCCTCCAATGCCCAGACTTCCATCTCCCCGAAACGCTGCCCACCAAACTGAGCCTTACCACCAAGCGGCTGCTGGGTGACCAGCGAGTAAGGACCAATCGAACGTGCGTGAATCTTGTCATCAACAAGATGATGCAGCTTCAGCATATAGATGTAACCAACAGTGGATTGACGCTCGAACGCTTCACCCGTCCGCCCATCAATCAACTGGGACTGCCCCGTCTCGCTCACACCAGCCTTCTTCAGCATTCCCTCAATATCAGGGATAGATGCCCCATCGAAGACTGGGGTAGCAATCGGCACACCCTTACGCAGGTTATTGGCAAGTTCAATCAGCTGGTTGTTATCCATGCTGGCGATGTCTTCTTTGAAGATTTCCTCCCCATAGACATCTTTCAGCTTGTCCAACAACTCTTGCCGTTTCTCACCCGTGCGCTGATATTCATCTACCATTGCACCAATGCTTTGGCCGATATTGGCACAGGCCCATCCGAGATGGGTCTCCAAAATCTGCCCCACATTCATACGCGATGGCACGCCAAGAGGGTTCAATAGCAGGTCAACAGGCTGGCCATTCTCAAGGAAGGGCATATCCTCAACCGGCACAACGCGGGAGACCACACCCTTATTACCATGACGACCGGCCATTTTATCACCCGGCTGAAGCTTACGCTTCACCGCAATGAAGACCTTAACCATCTTCATCACACCCGGCGGCAGCTCATCACCACGCTGAAGCTTCTCGACCTTATTATCGAAGCGATAATTGATGCGCTTAACAGCATCATCAAACTCACGACATAATGTCTCAAGCTGCGCCATAGTCGCAACATCAGCAACCGGAATGTTACGCCATGTTGTACGTGGGTGCTCAGCAAGCAGCTCCGCCGTGATAGGCGTACCTGCACGAATCCCCTTAAAGCCAGCCGCAGCCTCTTGGCCAATCAGATGCTCTTTAAGACGGTTATAGAAGCTACGCTCCTGAATCCCGCGCTCATCGTCACGGTCCTTAGCGAGACGCTCAATCTCGGAACGCTCAATCGCCATGGCGCGCTCATCTTTATCCACCCCGCGGCGGGAGAAGACGCGCACATCAACCACTGTGCCGCTTGTCCCCGGCGGAAGCTTCAGAGACGTATCGCGCACATCGGAGGCTTTCTCACCAAAGATGGCACGCAGAAGTTTTTCTTCCGGCGTCATCGGGCTTTCACCCTTTGGTGTCACCTTACCGATGAGGATATCGCCCGGATTAACCTCGGCCCCAACATAAACAATGCCAGCTTCATCAAGGTTGCGCAGGGCTTCTTCCCCAACATTGGGAATATCACGCGTAATTTCTTCCTGCCCCAGCTTTGTATCACGGGCCATGACCTCAAACTCTTCAATATGAATTGAAGTGAAGATGTCATCACGCGCAATACGCTCGGAAATCAGGATCGAATCCTCGAAGTTGTACCCATTCCACGGCACGAAGGCCACGAGAACGTTACGCCCCAGAGCCAGCTCCCCAAGCTCGGTAGAAGGACCATCTGCGATGATGTCCCCTGCCACAACTTGATCCCCAACCCGCACTAGTGGACGTTGATTCAAGCATGTGGACTGGTTGGAGCGCATATATTTCCGCAAGCGGTAAATATCCACACCTTGCGTTGCGCCTTGTTCATCCGTGGCACGGATAACAATACGCGCACCATCGAGCTGGTCCACCACACCGCCACGTTTAGCGATGATGGTCGCCCCAGAATCATGTGCGACAGGCCCTTCCATCCCCGTACCCACGAGCGGCGCATCCGCGCGCACCAGAGGCACGGCCTGACGTTGCATGTTTGAACCCATGAGCGCACGGTTCGCATCGTCATTTTCCAAGAACGGAATCAACGCCGCCGCAACAGAGACGAGCTGCTTTGGTGAGACGTCACACGCCGTGACTTGCTCCGGGGCTACGAGGCGGAAATCACCCGTCTGACGCACAGCAACAAGCTCATCAGTCAAGCGGTTATTGCTCTGCTTAGCATCCGCTTGCGCCACCAAAAGACGCTCTTCTTCCATCGCGGAAAGATACTTCCAACCATCTTGGAAGACACCATCCTTCACCAGACGATAAGGCGTCTCGATAAAGCCGTATTTATTGACCTTTGCGTAAGTCGCCAGGGAGTTAATCAGACCAATATTCGGCCCTTCTGGCGTCTCAATCGGGCAGATACGACCATAATGCGTTGGATGAACGTCACGAACCTCAAAGCCTGCGCGCTCACGCGTTAACCCGCCCGGCCCAAGAGCGGAGAGACGCCGCTTATGCGTTACCTCAGAGAGCGGGTTGGTTTGGTCCATAAACTGGCTAAGCTGGGAAGAACCGAAGAACTCACGCACAGCAGCCGCAGCCGGTTTCGCATTGATGAGGTCATGCGGCATGACGGTATCAATATCGACAGAGCCCATCCGCTCACGGATAGCACGCTCCATCCGCAGCAAGCCGATGCGATATTGATTCTCCATCAGCTCCCCAACGGAGCGAACGCGGCGGTTACCCAGGTTATCAATATCATCAACCTGACCACGTCCATCCTTCAAGTCGCACAGAATCTTAACCGTGCGTAGGATATCCTCTTTACGCAGCGTCCGCAGCGTATCAGGCGCATCCACATCCAGCCGCATGTTCATCTTCACACGGCCAACAGCAGAGAGGTCGTAACGATCCTGCGAGAAGAACAAACCACGCAGCATAGCCTCCGCCGTCTCACGGGTCGGCGGCTCGCCGGGGCGCATGATGCGATAAATATCGATCAACGCCTCCTCACGCGTGGTGTTCTTATCCGCCATAAGCGTATTACGAATCCACGGGCCATGCGTACCATCAATGGCAAGAACGGGCAGCTCCGTTAGGCCAAGCTCTTCCAGCTCGGCAAGCTTTTCTTCCGTAAGCTCCTCGCCGGCTTCCGCGTAGATCTCACCCGTCTTTTCATTGACGAGGTCATGAGCGATGAAGCGGCCCAGAATATCCAACCGCCCAACTTGCACAACGCGGGTCTTTTCAGCAATTTTACGAACAACGCGCGCTGTTAGCTTTGTCTCGGCATCTGCAACGACCTCACCCGTATCCGCATCCACGAGCGGGCTGAGCAGCTTAATGCCACGAAAAGCCTCTGGGTCAAACGGACGCGCCCACTCACTCCCCATGCGCGTGAAGGGCACCGTGCCATAGAAGTTAGCGAGGATTTCATCCTCATCCATCCCCGTGACTTCTAGCGCATCAACATCGCCACCTTCAGCCAATTTGGCCTCACGCGCCTTGAGGTAATTTTCTCCCTCTAAGGCATAAAGCAACGTAGTGACAGGCAATTTGCGCTTACGGTCGATACGGACATGGATAATATCCTTCGCATCGAACTCAAAATCCAACCAAGAGCCACGATAGGGGATAATACGCGCTGCAAAGAGATATTTACCGGAAGAATGTGTCTTGCCTTTATCATGGTCAAAGAACACGCCAGGGCTACGATGCATCTGCGAAACAATGACGCGCTCGGTCCCGTTGATGATAAAGGTGCCGTTATCTGTCATGAGCGGCATATCGCCCATATAGACCGGCTGCTCCTTCAGGTCATGAATGGAGCGTGTCCCTGTATCCTCATCAATATCCCATGTTGTTAGACGCAGAATGACCTTCAGCGGAGCAGCATAAGTTAGCCCGCGCTGGATGCATTCTTCCACATCATATTTCGGCTCCTCAAACTCATAATACTGGAAGTCTAACCGACCACGCCCAGCAAAATCATGAATTGGGAAAACGGAGCGAAAAACCTCCTGAAGGCCCGCTGCCTCGCGGCTATCGGGGCGCACATTCATCTGCAGGAATGCTTCATACGAAGCTCGCTGCACGTCAATCAAATTAGGCATCGGCGCAATCTCGGGAATACGCCCGAAGCTTTTGCGGATCCTTTTACGCCCTGTGAAGGATTTTGTGATCGCCATCTTATCCTGCCTCTGAACCAGACCTTCAAGTCGTCCGTGTTAGTCCCATGCCTCTTAATAAAGACGACAGACGACTTGAACGGCTGGCTTACCCCTACTCTATGACGCGTGACGGAGTGCCTACTATAAGCAAACTTCCTGTCAACGGCAAATGGGGCGGGCACAACAAAGCACCCGCCCACGCGCTCCAACGACCCCTTGAGAGGGGGCCGCCAGGATTAAACTCTTACTTGATCTCGACAGATGCGCCGTTCTCTTCAAGAGCCTTCTTGATCTTCTCAGCTTCTTCCTTGGTTGCGCCTTCCTTAATGGTCTTCGGTGCGCCTTCAACCAGCTCCTTAGCTTCCTTCAGGCCCAGACCTGTGATGCCGCGGATCTCCTTAATGACGTTGATCTTCTTGTCACCAGCCTTAGCCAGCACAACATCAAACTCGGTCTTGTCAGCAGCAGCCTCGCCACCAGCAGCACCCGGAGCAGCTGCAGCAACAGCAACCGGAGCAGCAGCGGAAACGCCCCATTTCTCTTCCAGAAGTTTGGAAAGCTCAGCAGCCTCCAGAACGGAGAGAGCGGAGAGTTCGTCAACCAGTTTTGCCAAATCGGCCATGATAATATCCTCTAAGATATGTAAGTTAGGCAGCCACACACATGCGAGCCACCTTGTTCATTAAGCGGCTTCTGTGTCGCCTGTTCTGGCATAGGCACCAAGAACGCGAGCAAGCTGCCCAGCCGGAGCTTGGGTGACGCCTGCAATGCGCGTTGCTGGGGTACTGATCATACCCACCAGCTGTGCACGCAGCTCGTCCAAAGATGGAAGCTCAGCCAGAGCCTTGACACCATTGACGTCCAGCGTCTGGTTACCAAGGGCACCACCAAGCACCACCAGCTTGTCATTCTTCTTGGCGAACTCGACAAGTACCTTCGCCACGCCAACCGGCTCATCCGACCAAGAAATGGCCGTCGGGCCTTTAAATAGCGGCGCAATACCGTCGAACTGGGTCCCATCCAGAGCCCGGCTGACCAGCCGGTTCTTCGCAACCTTATATGTCGCACCCACAGCACGAATGCTCCGGCGCAGCTCTGTCGCATCAGCCACCGTCAGACCCAAATTCTGGGTGACGACAACCATGGAGGTGCTGCCGAACACTTTACTGAGGGACTCGACAAAGGCCCGTTTTTCCGTACGGTCCAAAACCTGTCTCCTCGTTAGTCCGATTATCTCGGACCAGGTTACCCATAGGCCCTGCCCCACGCAATGGCAGAACAAAGCCCGCTCGCCTGTCCATGATGAGAAGACCGCACCATACCCAGAGGTAAAATACGTTCTACCCGTCTCACGCCTGCGCTACTTTAGCTTCAAGGGGATACCCCACATGCGCTCTTGGACAGGAAAAGAGCGGCTCATCACCGCTCAGCACCATCCCGAAGGATGGCGATTCCTTACAACCTCATTCAGCCTTCAAAGCTGGAAAGGTCAACGCGTACCCCTACCCCCATTGTGGAAGAAAGGGAAGCTTTTTTCAGGTAAGTCCCTTTTGCACCAGTAGGACGAGCCTTCTGGAGTGCATCAACAAGGGCCTTCACGTTCTCGGCCAACTGAGACTCGGAGAAGGAAGCCTTACCAACACCAGCATGCACGATACCAGCACGCTCAGCGCGATATTCCACCTGACCGGACTTAGCGGCTTCAATCGCGCCCTTTACATCCATTGTCACGGTGCCTAGGCGCGGGTTCGGCATCAAACCACGCGGACCAAGAATCTTACCTAAACGCCCGACCAGAGCCATCATATCCGGTGTTGCGATGCAGCGATCGAACTCAATCTCACCAGCCTGAATCTTCTCGGCCAAATCCTCAGCACCGACAACCTCAGCCCCAGCAGCCTGCGCCTCTTCCGCTTTCGGCCCACGGGCAAACACACCAACGCGCAATGTTTTACCTGTGCCATGCGGTAGGGAGATCAAACCGCGGACCATCTGGTCAGCATGACGAGGGTCAACGCCCAGCCCGATCGCGAACTCGACCGTCTCATCAAACTTTGCGGTTGCATTGCCCTTTACCAGAGCTACAGCCTCATTCAGGGAATAGAGCTTCTCGCTATCAACCTTAGCGCGCAGAGCAGCAATACGTTTGTTTTTAGCCATTTCTTAGCCCTCCACCACATCAAGACCGATGGAACGAGCAGACCCAGCCAGCATACGCACGGCACCATCAATGTCGTTTGCGTTCATGTCTTGGAATTTCTTCTCAGCAATCTCACGCAGCTGAGCTGTCGTCACAGAGCCAACAGATGCCGCGCGACCAACTGTCTGAGCACCCTTGGTGATCTTAGCGGCCTTGAGCAAGAAGTAAGTGTTCGGCGGGGTTTTGGTAATGAACGTAAAGGTACGGTCCGCATAAGCCGTAATGACGACCGGGATCGGCATACCGGGCTCAAGACCCTGCGTCTTTGCATTGAACTCTTTACAGAATTGCATGATGTTCAACCCGCGCTGACCGAGCGCAGGACCAACTGGGGGAGACGGATTCGCCTTACCAGCGGGAATCTGTAATTTGATGTAGCCAACAACTTTTTTGGCCATATCCGGGACTCCTTATCTTTAGTACCCGAACCGCGGTTAAGACGGCAGGGAGCATCCCTACCTCCCGCGTTCGACTAGGGGCGTTCCCTAGACTATTATCCCCTGCTTCGTCAAGGTGGAATCAAGGATGTGTTGTCTCATGCGGCGCACCTGTAAAGTCACGCTCTGCAAGAGGTGGCTCAATCTCCGAGCCATGCTGCGCCACCCCCACGGGCACCTCCCCCGCAGGGCGAGCATGATGCAGGCCCTTATATTGCAGCGGGCCAATCGGGTCGATACTCTTAATATCGGGTAATAATTTATCCGACCAGCCACCCCCTAGAGCGCGAATAAGCCGCACTGTCGCTTGCACCTGCTTCATCTGCGCTTGGACCTCTAATAAACGTGCCTTCAGCGCATCTTGCTGTGCCACCAGCGCGTCCAGATAATTGCTCAACCCGCCAGTATAAAGGGCCATGGTCATGGCTTGGGTCCGTAAAGCCGCTTCGACAGCTTGATGCTGCTGGAGCTGCTCTTGGTGGTATAACCCGGTCTCACTAAGACCATCTTCTACATCCTGAAAGGCACCTAATACAGTCGCGCGATACGCATCTACCCGCTCCCGATATTGCGACCATGCCCGTTGTAAAGCCGCACGGCGCATACCGCCTGTAAAAAGAGGCTCCACCGCTTGCACCGCAATTTGCCAAAACGCACGTGAAATGCTGGCAAGGTCAAACCCTGAATCTTCAAACCCACCAGTCGCGCTAATGACGATATGCGGATAAAAGGCCGCACGCGAGACGCCAATCGCCCGTGCCGCCGCCGCCATTTGCCGTTCGCTCACCGCGACATCAGGCCGCCGCTCCAACAGCGTAGAGGGTAAACCGCTCTGCACACGGATTGTCCCGAAATGCATGCGAATGTCTTTAATCGGCTCGATATGGAAGCTTGCTGGCACCATATTAACCATGACAGCAATTGCATGTTCCTCTATCTGGCGTGCCGCCATGAGGTCACTCTTAGCGGCCTCTGCATCATAAAGTTGGTTCTCAGCACGCGAGACATCCAGCCCCGCCCCAATAGCCCCGCCCTGCCGTAAGCGCGTAATCTCCACCGCTGTGCGGAAATAACGAATGGAATCATCATACACGGCAAGCTGTGCATCAATCCCGCGCAACGTAACGTAATTGGACGCTAACTCCGCTTGAAGCGACAAACGCGTCAACGCATATTGTGCCGCCCCAGCTTGTGCCAAGTTCTTTTGCATATGGCTTTGGTTGCGGATAGCATCCCAAAAATCCGGCTCCCATGTTGCTGCACCGCTATAGGCTACATTCGACTCATAAATAGGCGTATTGTTGCTACGCCGTAAAAAGAGCCGCCCTTCCGACTGCTTATTACGGCTCATCCGTGCGCCACCGGCTAATTGCGGATACAGGCGGCTCTCAGTCTCCCGTGCGATATCGCGCTCTTGTGTAAAAACCTCAGCCGCGGCTTGAAGGTCTGGGTTATAGGCCTCCAAACGTTTTTCTAGATCATCTAATTGCGGATCATGAAAGAGCGTCCACCATTGCCCACGCTCAATAGCATCAGCGGGCTGAGCATCCCCCATAATGCCCTTGCCAGCCCACCCATCAGGATAAATAAAATGCGGCGTATGATAATGAGGGGCAAGGTCACACGAAGTCAGACATAACGAAAGCCCGCCTATCACTAACGACACCCGCCCCCATAAACGCCCCGCCATTAATGCTGCTCCTGCTGTGAGGGCACAGCCGGTTTGTCATGCACCGCTCCCCCCGTTTTATCAGCATCATCCGTGTTATTCTCATCAGGCGGCGGCATAGCCCCCACGCGGCGTAAATCATTCGATGTAACATTTTTAACCGCTGGGGCCTCTTTAGGTTTATGGTCATTATAACCTCGTGTTGGTGTCACGACCTTTACCTCATCGCCATCCAACATATCCGCAGTAGGATTAGCCACAATCTCATCTTCTGCTGATAAGCCTGAAAGGATTTGCGTGGTCATCCCATAATTCGTCCCCGCTTGCACATTCAGCAAAGTAATGTGGTTATGAACAACCTTAGCCACCTGCATCCCTTGTGCACGGAAAATAAGCGCATTGGTCGGGACGATGAGAATATTCGTATCCCCCGGGGCATGAATATGCGCAGTCGCATAGGAGTTGGGCCAGAGCAACCCATCGGGATTATCCAACACAAGCTCCGTCGTCACCGTGCGTGTGGCGGCATTAAACGCATTCGCCGTGGCTAAAAAGCGCGCCTTGAAGGAACGCCCCGGATATTGTGGCACGCTTAAATCCGCACTGATTTTAGGGGAGATGACACTCGCAAAATCCTGCGGGACAGAGACAAAAACACGGATTTTATGCACATCCGCAACGGAGAATAACTCCGCCATAGCCCCACGCGCGCTCATATTGCCGCCTGTGGCGTTAACATAATCCCCAACATTGACTAAACGCGAAGTCACAATGCCATCAAAAGGGGCAACAATCCGCTTAAAGTTCTCCAACGCTTCGACACGCTCTACCTCATGAGCTGCCGCATCCAGCTCGGCCCGTTGGGCCGCTGCATTAGCGGCTTGCACATCTACCTCTTGGCGCGAGACCGCCTGCGTGCTGCGTAAAGCCGTCCAACGTTGGGTGGTAATCAACGCCAATTTATACCGGGCATTAATCACCTCATAATGTGCCTTAGCCGCTGCATATTGGGCATCAATACTCGGTGTGCTGACCTCTGCGAGCAAATCCCCCCGTTTTACATGCGCACCGTAATCTTTGTACCACATCTTCACATAGCCGGAGACCTGCGCATAGATGGGGGCCTCGTACCATGCGGCTAAGTTCGCTGGTAAATCGACCTCACGCGTGGCAGGGCCGGGCTGTGGCTTAATTAACACCACGCGGGTAATGGCCTCATCAGCCGCCTCCCGCTCTAAGGCTGCATGATGCCATGCCCGTTGCAGCAAGCCGATAACCACCAGCCCCACTAACACAGCCAGCAAGCCATAAAGCCACACACGCCCCTTACCACGCATAGGAGATGATGGCTGTTGTGAGGTCGATGTCATACCGTTTCTCCTTGCGTAACAGCCCGCTTCCCCTTCGGGGCACCACCATGAATCATAGCAAACACACAGGGAACAAACAGTAATGTTGCCACAGTAGCCATCAGCAACCCGCCAATCACCGCCTTCCCTAAAGCTGCATTGGAGGAATTACTGACGGACATAGGAATCATACCAATCATCATGGCAAGAGCCGTCATTAACACGGGGCGAATACGCTCAAACCCCGCCTCGGAGGCCGCTAAAATGGCATCGCCATGGTCCTCCAACCGCTCCCGTGCGAAGGCGACCACCAGCACTGCATTAGCTGTTGCGGTACCCATACACATAATCGCCCCCGTTAAGGCTGGGACGGAGAGGGTCGTATGTGTAAGGAACAAGCTCCACGCAATGCCTCCCAAAGCAGCTGGTAAGGCCATAATAATCACAAACGGGTCCAACCATGATTGGAAATTAACAACAATAATCAAATAAACCAGCACGATAGAGAGCAACAACCCACCAATGAGCTGAATATAAGCGTTGTTCATCGTCACAGCTTGCCCACGCACTACCATGCTAGAGCCACGGGGCAAATCTGCCCGCACAGCCTCTACCTCCCGCTTTACAGCCCTCGATAGGCTGCCAAGGTCTATCCCCTCTGGCGCGACATAAATATCAAAAACCGGCATGATATTATAATGTGAGACCTCAGCGGGCGTGCCTGTCTGCACAATCTGGCTCAAGCCCCCCATAATCTGCATGGTCCGGTTTTGCGGGTTGCCATCGCCTTTATCAATCGGCACCTTTTGGAGATCATTAAGCGTCTGCAAATAATTCGCTGGGGCTTGCACATCAATCAGCTGCGATGTCCCTTGGGCATTGAGGTAATAAGTCTGCCCCACCTGAGAACTACCCGAGAGGGTCGTCAGCACGTTATAGGCAATATCTTTTTCGGAAACGCCCGTCCCCAGCGCAAAGCTCCGCCGTGCATTGATGAGCATGGTTGGTTGGGTCATCGGCTGTTGAATACTTACATCCACCGCCCCCGGAATCTTCCGCAGCCGCTGGGCTAAACGGACTGCAAAGGCGTAATTATCCTGCAAATTACGCCCGACAATTTGTACATCAATCGGTGATGGCAGCCCAAAATTGAGGATTTTTGCCGTCAAGTCCCCCGGCTGGAAGGTAAAGACCATACCGGGGAAGGCCGTACTCAACGCCTTACGTAACTGTTTGCGGTATGTTGCAACGGGGCTTTCGGATTCCGCTAATTGGATGGTCACGTCACAATCTTGCGCGCCCGTTGTCGGTGAAGGGACCATAGCCTGATTGATCTGGCTCATCGGCAAACCACAATTATTGACAATCAACTTAACTTGGCCGGGCAATGTCTCACGGATTTTCTTCTCTACAAGGCCGCTAAGCTTGGCACTTTCCTCAATGCGTGTGCCAATCGGAGCGCGAAAATGCATCTGCATCGTGCCGGACTTAATCTCCGAGAAGAAATCCTGCCCGACAAATAACAATAATAATAAGGACGATAACGCCCCAGAGAGGAAAATAATGATAAACCGCTTCCGGTTCGCTAAAGCGCGTAACAGAACCTCATGATAGAGATGGCGGAATCGTTCAAACCGTGCTTCAAACGCCTCTTGAAACGTCCCAAAAATACCTCGCCGCCCCGTGCCATGGTCGGGATTACGTTGCTGCTGCACCTGCGCGGCGAGCAGCCAATTCGCCATGGTGGGCACAAGAGTTCGTGAGAAAATAAAAGACGCGATCATCGCAAAGATAATCGCCTCTGCCATAGGCATAAAGAGCCAGCCGGACACACCCGTCAGACCAAAAAGAGGGAACCAAACAATACAAATACACGTTGTAGAGACAAAAGTCGGAATAACAATTTGGTTCGCAGCATCAATAATAGCCTGCTCTAGCTCTTTACCCATATGCAAATGAGCATCGATATTCTCAATCATCACCGTGGCATCATCCACGAGAATACCCACAGCCAACGCCAGACCGCCTAAGGTCATGACATTGATGGACTGCCCAGCGAGGCTTAGGCAAATCAGTGCCGATAACATCGCTAAGGGAATAGACACCGCCACGATAACGGTCGATCGCCATGAACCAAGAAAGAGCAGTACGGTAAGGCTTGTTAGGATAGCCGCCGTGACCATCTCCCGCACCACATCCACCACAGATTCCTTTACGAAGCTAGAAGCATCCGTCAGGATGTTCATGCTCGTCCCCTCTGGCAGGGTTTTTTGAATATCTGGGAGGAGCTTCTTCACGCCATTAACGACCTCTAAGGTCGAGGCATTTCCGCTTTTAAGGATGACGATCATCACCGCCTGCTTACCCCGGACAAGCACGGCATTTGTCTGCGGAGGGCCACCTTTATGCACCCAAGCGACATCACGCATATAGATGACCGAGTTACCCACCTGCTTAATCGGCATCTTATTAAAGGCTTCAATATCCATGGGGGCAGAATTAGTCCGCACCATGAAATCCATCGGCCCAATCTTCTGATCCCCAGCCGGGAGAACAATATTCTGGCGATTCAACGCGCTGGCGACATCTACCGGGGAGAGCCGATGAGCCAGCAATTTCACGGGATCGATATCCACCATGATATCCGCTGCCACACCGCCATAAGGGTTAGGGATGGCCGTCCCAGCGACTGAGACAAGCTCCGGCCTGATGAGGTTGGAGGCCATATTATAGACCTCCGAAGCCGACATATTCGGGTTATTGACCTGTAAAGTCAGCACGGGGACAGAGGACGCATCTAATGCCAAAACCAAAGGCGGCGTTGCCCCGGTGGGGAGCTGCTTAATCACAGTCTGCGATACAGAGGTAATCTGCGTCTGCGCAACAGCAGCATCCGTCCCAGGTTGGAAGAATATCTTTACAATACCGCGCCCGTAATAAGAGTTACTCTCTATATGCTCAATGTTATTCACGGTCGCTGTTAAAGCGCGCTCGTAATAATAAACGATACGGCCTGAGACTTCCTCCGGCATTAAGCCAGTATAAGACCAAACAACGGCAACAGTAGGTATCTTAATATTTGGGAATACATCAGTCGGTGTTCCCAAAATCGCTTTTACACCAAAAATGACGATGATGATGGACATCACCACAAAAGTGTAAGGCCGCCGTAACGCTGTTAGAACAATCGCATTCATACAGCTAACGCACCTACCTTACATGCGCGCCCCCCTTGCATCACGCGCTGCACTCCGCCCCATAATATTGTAAAAAAAGCATATGTCTCTTTTTTCATCACACGGGGCACTATATCTCTCCACTGCGCGCAACTAGGCCGCTTTTATCTCATGGGAGGAGATTATAACGGGAGGAATGAAAGAGGAAATCCTTTTCATCTGAAAAGATTTTTAAATAACACAATTCCGTTACAATTTATTTTCCTTCCCCCCTCATACCCTCCTCTCCATTAAGCAGCTTTATCCTCTGCCGTAATGGCAGGGAAGATGAGGCGGAAGACAGTGCCACTCATCACGCCCACCTCATTATTTTCTTCAATCACAAGGCGGGCTTCATGCAGACGAACAATCGCCGCTACTAAGCTGAGACCAAGGCCACTCCCCGGGATATGACGGCTTTTATCTGCACGGTAAAAACGGCCCATCACCGCATTGCGCTCCTCTATAGCAATACCGACACCTGTATCGCGTACTTCAAACCACGCTTCTGCAAGTTCATTACAGCCCGCCCGTAAGGTGACGCTGCCTCCCGCGGCTGTAAACTTTAGTGCATTATCCAGTAAGTTTGCTAAGACTTCATTCAATAAATCCGCATCCCCCCAAAGAGGGACCGGCCCTTCATGCGGGACCACGGAGAGGGATAAACCCTGCATCTCCGCTATAGGCTCATATAAATCGGCCATATCCATCATCAAGGGCATAATATCCATCTGCTGAAAACCCACCCGCCGCTGGCCTGTCTCAATCTCACCAATACGCAATAACGCCGTAATGATGGAGAAACATTGCTCCAAATCGCGCTGGCATAACCCCATCGCACGCTCAAAACGCTCTTTATCCTCTATGGAAGGGTCCAAACTCTGCGCCACAGCATTAACGCGATCTAAGCGCGCTTGCACGCGTGCTAGAGGGGTGCGGAGGTCATGAGCAATATCGTTACCCACATCGCGCATCTCCCCCATAAGCTGCTCTAGCCTATCCAACATACGGTTTACCGAGCCTGCAAGGCGGTCTAGCTCGTCATGCCCGCGCCCAACAGGTAAACGCTCACGCATTTGGCCTTTCATAATTTGCTCAATAGAGGAGTGCATTTTGGTAATGCGTCCCAAGGCCCTGCGACTAAGGACCATCCCCGCTAACAACGCGAACAGCACCACCGGCACCATCGCAAATAATGCTGAACGCTGCGCAACCTGCCATAGCTCGTTAATCATATGACGGGAGCGACCTAGCACTAAAAGCCGCGTCCGCCCCGGCTGCATCCCCGGAACTTCCACCACCAAAAAACGCATGACTGTAACGCTATGGTCTGGCAGCACAAAGGAGAGCTTCTGCATGGTCGGGCCAAACTTAAGGCCAACAGGCCATGCCTTCATATCTCCTACGATGGGATGACGATTTTTATCAAACAACGCTGCGGCATTAAGAAAAACGCGTAGCTCGCTTGTGCTGCGCTCCTTTAGACGGATTTCCAAATCACCCGGAGCTTCCTGCATCAAAACAGAGGCGGAGCGGCGGAGCAAATCATCGGTGCGGAGCTTCTCATAAGTGCTAATCTGCCCATAAAGAAGGCCTAGCTCCAACAACATGCCCAGCACGATGATGCCAACAAGCCCTAAGGTCAGCCGGAACGCTGCGGTGCGGAAAAGGTCACTCCGGGACACGCAAACAGAACCCCGCCCCACGAATGCTTTGGATTAAAGGCTCATCCCCCTCTTTATCCACCTTACGGCGCAATTTACCGATATGCACATCCACCAAATTTGTCCGTGGGACGAAGCGGTAATTCCACACATCCTCAAGCAACATTGTCCGGGTAAGGACAGTATTAGGCCGGCGCATCATATATTCCAGCAAGCGGAACTCACGCGGCAATAACTCAATCTCCCGGCCCTCGCGCCGGACACGCCGCTCTAACAGGTCCATCTCCAACGGCCCTAACTTCAACATAGACGTCCGCCCATAAATAGGCCGCCTCAATAGGGCCTCTAGCCGTGCGGCTAATTCCTCCATTACAAAAGGCTTCGTCAGATAATCATCACCGCCCGCTTTAAGCCCGCTAATACGATCATCTACCGCCGATAACGCCGAGAGGACTAAGACAGGCATTGTCATCCCCTGCTCACGCAGCGTCTCTAAGACACTCAACCCATCAAGCCCCGGTAACATACGGTCCATCACCAAAAGGTCATGCTCGCCTGTTCGGGCCATCTCTAAGCCTTCTGGGCCTGTAGACGCGCGTTTCACGACATAACCACGCCCGCGTAAATCCTCTACAATCTCTTCTGCGAGGCTATCGTCATCCTCTATTAAAAGAAGCTTCGCTGGGGCATGGCCTTTCCCCTCCTCATGAGGATCGCTAGGCCAAGGCTGCCGCTCATTCTTTTTCAAAGATATATCTACCATCAGCTATATGCTCCCACGCGGGACTGTCCCCTCAGTCTTACCCTATACGTTAACCCGTTCTGCCGCAGCCTGTCCTGCTGCCACACCACTCGCCCATGCCCATTGGAAGTTATAGCCCCCCAACCAGCCCGTCACATCCACCGCTTCCCCCACAATATAAAGCCCCGGCACAGAGCGTGCCTCCATCGTTTGGGAGGACAAGTCCCGCGTATCCACTCCTCCCCGCATGACCTCCGCCTTAGCATACCCTTCCGTGCTGCTCGGCCTTATCGTCCAATCTGCCACATAGTTTGCTAAAACACGCACAGATTTTGCGGGCTGTTCTGCCAAAGGACGTCCATCCATCCGTCCATGAACAAGATATCGTGCTAGACGCGCAGGCAGGGCCTCCACCAAAGCCGCAGCATGGGCCTTGGGCCGTTTTTGGCTGATAGTCCGCATCATCTCATACACATCTCGGCCGGGGAGAAGATTAAGACGCACAGCCTCACCCCTCTCCCACCATGAAGAAATCTGTAAAATCGCAGGGCCAGACACACCCCGATGTGTAAAGACCATCCCCCCCGTAAAGCAGGGTTTTTTCCGCCCCATAAGAGACGCCGTAACAGGCAAAGACACACCGGCAAGCTCCGGCTGGGCCTCAGTCAGACAAAAGGGCACTAAGGCCGGAGCCGGTGCAACCACACGCAGCCCAAAACGCTGCGCGATGCGTAAAGAGAAGTCCGTTGCCCCTAATTTTGGCAAAGCCAACCCACCGGTTGCCAAAATCACCGCCCGCGTCTGAAGCACACCCTGCGCGGTCTCCACCGCAAAAACATGGCCATCATGCGCGACATCCCGCACCACACAACCAAGCTGAAAGCGCACATGCGCGGCACGACATTCAGTCTCCAACATTGTGACAATCTGCCGGGCAGATTCATCACAAAAAAGCTGACCATCTTCCTTCTCATGCCAGCTTATCTTGTGGGCTTCCACCAAAGCCAAAAAATCTTGAGGGCGATAACGCGCTAGGGCTGAACGGCAAAAATGCGGATTTTCGGAGCGATAATACCTCCAATCCGCCTTAATGTTCGTAAAATTACATCGCCCCCCGCCAGAAATCAGAATCTTCCGCCCCGGCTGCTCTGCATGGTCCAGCACAAGGACGCACGCACCCTTCTGCCCAGCTTTAGCAGCGGCCATCATCCCCGCTGCACCAGCCCCTATAACGATAACATCCCACATTCAAAAATCGAGATCCGCATAATGTGCAGGTGGGGTAACGCCACTCACTCGATCGCTTAATAAGGCCCGAAAGCAAGGGCGCGACTTAATGCGGGCGTACCAATCGCGCACACAAGGGGCTGCACGCCAGTCAATATCACCCAGAAAATCCAGCGCAGAGAAATGTGCCGCAGCGATAAAATCCGCCGCAGAAAGGGCCGTACCACCAAGCCATGTACGCGTCTCTGCCAAATAGCCAATATAATCTAAATGGAAGCGTAGATTCTTATAGCCCGCTTGCAGAATATTCCCATCTGGAGCCCCCTGCCCAAAAAGACGCTTCTCTACCTTCTCCCCTAGCAAATTTACTGTCACTTCCTGCTGAAAAAGGCGATCAAACCAATCAATCAAACGGCGGATTTCAATACGCTCTGCCATGGTGCGGCCTAATAGAAATGTCTCTGGATACGCTTCCTCCAGATATTCAGCAATAACCCGCGCTCCGGGCACAACCATGCCGTTATCTTCTACCAAAACGGGCACTTCCCCCGCCGGATTTAACTTATGGAACGCGTCATTTTGTTCCCATGTCTTCTCTATAACAAGCTCAAAAGGCAAGCCTTTTTCAGCAAGCATAAGACGCACAAAACGCGATTGCGGAGAGAGGGGTAAGTGATGCAGTATACGCATATGTCCTTCCTAACGCATTTTTATGCTATGGACCATTAAAAGACACTCCATAATTCTACAAACAGCCAGGTGACCCCAGCTTCATGCCCAACCCCTCAGCATCTCAGCCACTTCATCCATCAGATGGGCCTTCAGTGCAAGCCTCAAAGCCTAATGGCATGACTATCCGTGCCCGTGGCCGTTCTTTCCTTGCGCTTATTCTCTCTCCAGAGGCCCCTTTAAAAGACTGGCTCGCTGGGCTGGATAATCACATGCAACGCGCGGCTGGGTTCTTCAATCGCCAGCCCGTTATTTTAGATCTTGGCCTACTTGATGAACATACTGAAGGCCTTGCAGGCTTCCAGCAAGAACTCCGCCAACGCCATATTCATCTTATCGGCATAGAAGGGGCTGACCGCCACTGGCAAGCCTTACAAACATGGGAATGGCCTATCGAACTCCAAGGCGGTCGCCCCAGCGGGCCTGTCCAACTCCCTGAGGAAGAAGAAAAAGCCCCGCCTCTTAACCCTATCAAAGAACCCCTCATCATTAATCGCCCCGTACGCTCTGGGCAATCTATCCAAAACCCTGATGGTGATGTCATTATCCTAGGGCCGGTCTCCTCTGGGGCGGAAATTATCGCTGGGGGGTCTATCCATGTTTATGGCCCCCTGCGTGGGCGCGCCATTGCCGGGGTCGATGGTCGCCCTCATGCGCGCATCTATACCACCAAAATGGAAGCGGAATTGCTCGCCATTGATGGTTTTTACATGGTTGCTGAGGAAATGCCTGCTGAGCCTATCGGGCAAGCTGCTCAAGTTTATCTAGAAGATGAACAGCTAAAAATCGTTCTTCTACAAGCAGCTGTTATAAAAAACTGATCGTTTTTACACTCTTGAAAGAAACATTGTGTATTTTTCATGCAAGGACATCTTATCATTTTCTAGGAGCTACTATAGAGTGTGGGGACAGATAAGGAGGATAAAGGCTCCTCCTAAGGTCCATAATGTGTGTGCTGCTAACATTCGGCTAATCGGCCACTCAAATTAGGAAGGCTGGGAACTTCATGGCAAAGATTGTGGTTGTTACATCCGGTAAAGGGGGCGTTGGCAAAACAACAACGACAGCCGCCCTAGGTGCCGCTTTGGCACATAGCGGGCAGAATGTGGCTGTGGTCGATTTTGACGTAGGCTTGCGTAATCTAGACCTCATCATGGGTGTGGAGCGGCGGGTCGTTTTCGACCTCATCAACGTCATCCAAAATGAGGCCACCCTCTCCCAAGCCCTTATCCGTGATAAACGCTGCGAGACCCTCTCTATCCTCCCTGCTTCCCAAACACGCGATAAAGACGCCCTCACCGCCGAGGGCGTTGCCCGCGTCATGCAGGAATTACAAGAACGCTTCGACTGGATCCTCTGCGACAGCCCAGCAGGAATTGAGCGCGGGGCACAGCTTGCGATGCATCATGCTGATGATGCGGTCATTGTCACAAACCCAGAGGTTAGCTCTGTGCGTGACTCCGACCGCATCATCGGGATGTTGGATAGCCAGACCGCCCGCGCCCAAAAAGGTGAAACAGTGGAGAAACATCTCCTTGTGACACGCTACGACCCTAGCCGCGCTGCACGCGGAGAGATGCTCAGTGTGGAAGATGTGGTGGGTATCCTCTCCCTTCCACTGCTCGGCGTTGTGCCAGAGAGTGAAGATGTCCTTAAAGCCTCCAATGTAGGAGCTCCCGTCACTTTTGCCGCCCCTGAAAGTGCCCCTGCTATGGCCTATTTTGAGGCTGTAGAGCGGCTTAAAGGCAAGGACATCCCTGTCAATGTTCCTACAGAAAAACGTGGCCTATTTGACCGCATCTTCAAAAAGAGGGGCTCATGAGTTTTCTGGATAGCTTTTTTAATAAAAAACGCCCCGTAACAAGCAGTAATGTTGCCCGGGACCGTTTACAGATTCTCCTAGCCCATGAGCGTCAAGCCCAAGCGGGGGGGGATTCTACCCTCCTCCGTACCTTACATGCGGAGATTCTAGAGGTCCTCGCACGCCATGTGTCGGTAGATGAAGATAATGTTCATGTAAAGCTTGATAGAGGGCATAAATGCTCCAAATTGGAGATTGATATCCAAGTCCCTCAAAGTGGTTTGCGTGCACAGGTCTCCACCGTCACCAGTGACGAGCTTTAAAGCCAGTTACCCCACATTGTACCGTTATGCAGGCGGAGCCCTAGCTCCGCCGCCGGTTCTTAAAGTCTAGATGCGGTCCCTTTATAGCTCCGCCCAACTCCGCAATAAATTATGATACACATTGGTCAACCTTAGGACTTCTTGATCCTTCGGCCCGTGTGTCTCTGTCAGAGCCATGATGCTCTGGTCCAAATCAAACAAGATAGACCGATGCTCCTGCGAGCGAATCACTGATTGCGCCCAGAAGAACGACCCCCAACGGCTACCACGCGTAACAGGCGTTACAGTATGCAACGCTGTTGTGGGATACACAATCATATCCCCCGCAGGAAGCCGTACCCGCTTCTCCTCGGACGGGCCATGAAGAACTAGCTCCCCGCCCTCATATTCATCCAAATCGGAAATAAAGAGTGTGCTGGATACATCCGTTCGGACACGATGACCTGTACCGGGGATAGGACGCAACGCATTATCCACATGCGCCCCAAAGTTCATCCCGACATCATAGCGATTAAACAAAGGAGGAACGAGGCGTAAAGGGAGGACTGCGCTATTATAAAGAGGATTCGTCCCCAATTTACGCAACACAAAGGTAGAAAGCTCACGCCCTAAAGGGCTATCCGGCGCGATTTGGAGATTGTTTTTTACACTGCCTGATTGCGGCCCCGCCGTCCCACGGCCATCAACCCATTCTCCCGCTGCAAGACGGCCACGTAGTTCTGCCAGCTCCTCCGCGGAGAGAACCGCAGGAATATGCAACATCATAAAATCACGCCTTTCCATTATCCCATGTCAGCAGGGTATTCGTAAAAAGGAGCAGGCAGTCCCAGCCCGCTCCTTATGAAACTTTCACCCCATCCTCCCTGCGATACAAGAAGGATAGACCAAAATTAATAATCCATCGTCAAACGGCCCAAGAAGGTCCGCCCCGGTGCTGGGGTCGCATAACCTGCAAAGAGACTATTATAATTCAGACGATTGGCGAGGTTATAGCCGTTAAGAGAGGCAACCCAATGCCGCCCAAAACGATGAGAAATAACGGAGTCAAAGTCCAAATTAGCAGGGACCTTGCTCGTGTTATCGTTATTCAAATACACGCCTTGACGCCATGTTAGCCCCCCACCGATGGTAAAGTTCCACGGTTTACCGGGGAAGGCCTCATAAGCAGACCACAAGGTCGCCTGATTATGTGGCACATATTGGATTTGATTATGCATCTTTCCCCCACCGTTAGGCGATGTCTTGGGGTCATATAATGCGTAAGTCGCTGTGATGTTCCATCCCGGTAGGATCATCCCCCCAACGGAGAGTTCCATCCCTTGGTTACGCTGCTGTGCCCCTGTATTAATGGTGGAGTTAGAGACGGGATCAGTCGTCAGCGCGTTATCCTTATCCAACCGGAAGAGCGAGATGGTAGCCCCTAAGCGGTCATGCAATAGGCTGAACTTACTGCCTACCTCATACAAACGTGCTTTTTGCGGCCGCGTATCCACGCCCCCCTGTCTCCCCGGCCGTACGGGCACAGCCCCACTTGTTACATACATCCCCGTTGGGGTTGTAGAACTCGCATAGGTGAAGTAAATCGTCTGCCATTTTGTAGGCGTTAAAATCAGGCTAGCCGTTGGGTTAAAGGTATTCTTTGTCTGCGGGAAGCTACGGTCAGGATTATTAGGCAAGTTCTCAAGGCCATAGACCCTATAATTGCTCTGCCAACGGTCCCAACGGAAGCCACCTTTAATAGACGCCCATTTGGTAAACCAAATCTGGTCATACAAGAAGATACCCGTATCAAACCCATAGCCACGGCTGCTCGGCTTCTTCCCAATCCCGGCAATATCCGGCATAGAGTTCGCCCGTGCCGACACACGGCGCACCATCGCATCAGGCACATTATCAGGGTTAGGGTTAAGCATATTCGCTGTAGGTGTAGGGTTTTTAATAGATACACCCTCATAAGTATCCTGATGCCGGGAATCATGGACATATTCCATATCAACACCCGTCACGACCTGATGCCGTAAGAAGCCTGTCTTAAAATCAGCCTGCAAAGACGCTACATCCTGGAAGGACCAGCTATTTTGCTTATAAGGCAGCGGCACACTCCCATTTGTATTACGAAGAATGCTCCCAGCCCCGTAATTACCACTATTGAGCGCATTCACACATTGCGCCCCACAAGCAAGCTTAGAGGCCTCAAAATTACGACTATATTCACCAAAACGCGTATCATTATGGAAGGTTAGATGGTCGTTGAAGATATGCTTCAGCCGCAATGTCTCCATCGTATCATCAGTATGGTTATGGTCTTGGCGTTTGCCGTACCAATTCTCCCGCGGGACGCCATATTCTGAGATAGGCCGCCCATAGGCTGAGCCACGCGCCTTGACAACGGGCATCCCATAATCAGGTACGCTATTATCCGTCTCGTGTGTGACTTGCAGGACAACGGTTGTCTTTGTCCCCAGCCCAAACGCGATAGACGGCGCAATCCCCCAGCGGTGGTCCCACACATGGTCCCGCCCGACAACATTATTGGAGGCCCCCAGCCCTTCTATACGGAAGGCCGTTGTATCATTAATACGCTGGTTAATATCCACCGTACCGCGGAAATAATCGGCAGACCCGCCGCTAAAATCGACATTATAATGATTATTAACCGTCGGGGTCTTTGTAACGACATTGATGGCCCCGCCGGTCGTCCCATTCCCAAAGACCTGAGAGGATGGCCCCTTAATGACATTCACGGAATCATAATTGAAGCTATCGCGTGAATAGACACCAAAATCCCGCAAGCCATCTTCATAAATATCATTCTGCGCAGGGAAGCCACGGATGAGGAATTGGTCGCCATTCAACCCACCAGCCCCTTCCCCAACGGAAGCCGTAATGCCGGGGACATTGCGCAAGGCTTCATCCAATGATTTCGCATTTTGCTGCTTAATCAGCTCCCGCGGAACAACATCAATCGTCTGCGCCGTATGCATCACATCCTGCGGCAAGCGTCCCATATCATTGCTTGCATGCATGGTATTAAAAGGATGCCCAATCACATGGATGTGCTCTACACCCTTCGCTTGGACTCCCTCTTGCTGCGGGGTGGTTTGCGCTGAAGCCAGCTGCGTTGCGCTCCCCTGCGTCGCAGATGACGGCGCATGTTGTTGAGTGACAGCCTTATGCTCAGCCTTTGCAGCGACATGACGTTTATCACCTGGTTTCGCACTATCCTGATGCTGGCTTGCAGCCACATCAGCAGCATAAGCTCCCCCTGCAACACTCCCTAATGTCAGAGCGGCAGATGCTGGCCTAAGGCACCGGTGAATAAAACGGCTCATAAAAGATGCTCCACAGCAAGAATGATACAGCCCCTCGAAAGAGGATGATTTTTCTCCTACATGATAATTATTCTCAATTTCAAACATTAAAAAAGATGACAAACTATTTAAAGTTGCGATTGTGTCTTAATTGCCACAACACAAAAAGCGCAGTATTCTCCTATCATTCAGCCAAGGCCCCATCATAAAAGCCGCTTTAAGTGCGTGCCTCTCCCCTCATAAATGTTACAGAACAGTGAGATAACAAACGCGCATTCACAAAAAACCGCGCCCCTTGCCCTTCTCTGAAAGGCAAGCAAGCGCGGTTCACACCCTGATATTTTGAGTGGTGATTTAATAATCCATGCTCAACCGCCCCAAGAAGGCACGGCCCGGCGCTGGGGTAACGCGGTTTGTAAAGAGGGAATTATAATTCAAACGGTTGGAGAGGTTATACGCATTAAGCGATACGACCCAATGCCGATTGATACGATGGGATATGTAAGAATCGAACTCCACATTAGCCGGGACTTTCGCCGTATTTGCGAGGTCCAGATACACGCCTTCTCGCCATGTAACGCCTCCGCCAATCGTAAAGTTCCACAACTTACCGGGGAAGGCTTCATATGCGGTCCATAAGGTCGCCTGATTATGCGGCACATATTGGATATTCCGCCCGTGATTCGCGCCAGACATCACGCGAGGGTCATATAGAGCATACGTCCCGGTAATGTTCCAACCCGGCAGAATCATCCCCCCAAGGGAGAGCTCCAAGCCTTGGTTACGCTCCTTCACCCCTGTGGCCAAAACCTGCCCCGCAATCGGGTCGGTTGTCAGAGCGTTGCTCTTATCCAGCCGGAAAAGCGAAATTGTCGCCCCTAAACGGTCATGCAAGAAGCTCATCTTCGAGCCGACCTCATAGAGCTTTGCCCGCTCTGGCTGAGTAGCAACCTGCCCATTAAGGGGGCGAATAGGGATTGCGCCATTGGTCACATACATACCCATCGGCGTGGTAGAGCTCGCATAAGTGAAGTAAAAGGTCTGCCAGCTATTGGGAGTAATGAGCAAACTGGCTGTCGGGTTAAAGACGCCTTTTGTATCGTGATAATTTAGCGCAGCAGAAGGAGCCTTCCCTTGCGGGCCCCGTGCAGCAGCACTTTCCTGCCCATCAGCCCCCCATGTTTTATACGCTGTTTGCCAACGGTCCCACCGGAATCCCCCTTTGATGGACACCCATTTTGCAAACCAGATTTGATCGTACAAGAATAAGCCCGTATCAAACCCATAACCATGGGAATCAGGCCGCCCTAGGCTATAATTCGTATTCTTCCAACAATTCCCAGAATCAGCGCGGCACGTCCCATAGCCATAATTATCACGCTGAGGATGATATGTATTCTGCCACGGAATTGCCCGATTAGCCCCTACAGCATCATACGCATATTGCCGCCGGGAATCCTGCACATATTCAAAATCCGCCCCCGTTACGAGCTGATGGCGCAAGAAGCCTGTCTTAAAATCAGCCTGTAGGGAGGCCACATCTTGGAAAGACCAGCTCTTTTGCTTATACGGCATTGGCCCGCCATTAAGGCCAATCCCCGCCGCAGGGTCCACCTTCTTATAACCCGGATTATAAATCTGCAATTCCGAGCATGACGCATTAGCACATTGTGGTGAAGATGCCGCAAAGTCACGGCTATATTCACCAAAGCGTAAATCATTATGGAAGGTAAGATGCTTATTAAAGACGTGCTTTAAACGCAGCGTCTCCATTGTATCGTCACTATTATCATGGTCTTGCGATTTACCATAAATATTACTACGCCGTACCCCAAAGGACGAGCTCTCCGTTATGGGATGGCCATTCACAACGGGTACACCATAATCGGGAACATTACGCGATGTTTGGTGCATCACCTGCAACACAACAGTTGTCTTGGTTCCCAAACCAAAAGCTATAGATGGCGCAACACCCCAACGATGGGAATATACATAATCGCGCCCTACAACATCGTTGGAGTTAGCCATACCTTCCACACGGAAGGCTGATGTATCATTGATGCGTTTATTAACATCCACAACACCACGATAAAAATTAGCCGACCCACCGCTAAAGTCAGCACCGTAATGGTCATGTAATGTCGGGGTCTTTGTAACAATATTAATCGCCCCGCCCGTTGTCCCATTACCGAATACTTCAGATGATGGGCCTTTAATGACATTCACCGAATCTTGGAAGAAGCTATCGCGGGTATAAACACCAAAATCCCGCAAGCCATCCTCATAAATATCATTTTGCGCAGGGAACCCACGGATGAGGAATTGATCCCCACTCATCCCACCAGCCCCCTCCCCAACAGAGGCTGTAATACCGGGCACATTCTTCAGGGCTTCATCAAGAGATTTGACATTCTGCTGCTTAATCAACTCCCGCGGGACAACATCAATTGTCTGAGCGGTATGCATCACATCTTGCGGCATACGCCCCATATCATTGCTTGCATGCAATGTATTAAATGGGTGCCCCACTACATGGATGCGCTCCACACCCTTAGCTTGAACACCAACATCCGCCGGCTGTTTGGTCACCATCCGAGTCGGCCTCTGTCGCCTGTATGTTAGGCTTAGCCCCTATATGCGCAGCATCGGCAGCGGCCGTTGTGTTTGCATACGCTCCCCCCGCAACGCTCCCTAAGGTCAAGGCTGCTGAAAAAGGCCTAAGGCCGCTGCGGATAAATCGACTCATTTACATCACCATGCAAGGAATAATCTCGTTCTTCTCTAAATGATAATCATTTTCATTTAACAATAAAACTTAATTTAATTTCTCCCCAATACGCCTCTCCCTTTGAGAAGGACGTAAAAATAATCATGTTTTTCAAGGAGATAAACCAAACCCCTCCATATTAAAAAAAATAACGCTTTTTTAGGAAAACCATTCTTTCTTACAAGAAGAACTTAAAGAATGAGGATGCTACTTACATCTTCTTTATAAAAAAGAACGCGGATAACACAGCTTTACCACATGACGACGGCATAATAACTCATCAGGTGCGCCACTTTGTTTGCATGCAAGCTCCAAAGCTTGCGTAGCGCGTGCGGCCTGTTGCAAAGCGGGGAAGGACCAGCGTTGTAGCCCAGCGAGAAACTCATCTTTACGGCGGAAGAAAACAGGCGGTTTTAAAGCCGCCATCGCCTCTTGCCGCGAGGCCCCTTGCTGAACGCGTAAGCTCACCTGTTGCATCCGCTCTAATACAGACAATGCTACACGCGCAAAAGCTACAGCACTCGTGCCATCAGCCATAGCACGCTCAAAAGCCCGGTCCGCCTTCAGCCGGTTACCCGCTAAAGCTGCGTACACAGCATCATCTAGCGAGGCTTGACCCGAATCCCCCACACAAGCCTGTACCGCCTCTATATCCAATCTCGTTCCCGGCTCACCATAGAGACGAAGCTTCTCTACCTCACTGCGCACAAGGCTGCGGTCATTACCCACATGCTCGAGGAACCAAACCATCGCCTCTTTATCGAGCGTGATGCGCTCTTCAGCCAACATATCCGCAACCGTGCGCGATAAGGTCCGCCCTTCTTCAGGGTAACAGCCTATAGCGGCAACCTGCTCATGTTTTTCCGCAAATTGTCGCAGCCTAGAGCGTGCTGTCAGCTCCGGTCCCTCCAGCACAACCAGCGTATCACTCTCTTGAGCTAGAGCTTCTTTAAGCGGAGGTAAAAGCTCATCCTTCACCCCACGCACCCAAACAACCCGCCGCCCTCCTGTTAAAGAAAGGGCCGAGGCTTCTTCCTCAAAACGGCCTTGTTCCTCACCCTCTAACCGAGCAAGGCGGAAAGGGTCATCCAAATCCTCAAGAACCGTTTGCACCGCACGCTTAGCGCGCTCACGGATAAGACCATGATCCTCCCCATGGAGAAGAACAACACGCCAACGAGCTGCCTCGGTAATGGTCCGCTCGGCAGCCTGCGTGCCTATCCTCACAGGCCGTTATCCTCTTCCTCCTGTAGGTGGCGGCTATCCTCACCTGTCGAAGTGGTAATGCTATTGCTACTGCGCCCCGTCATACTCGAAGGAAAGCCATCCACCCCCAGATTCTGCATATCTGTCCGTTGAATCCCTGGCAGACGGTCCAAATAAGGGTCACGCCCGGGACGAATGGATTTCTCCTGCCCAAGGGCTTGATGCGCCTTAAACCATACGGCTACTTGCATGGTGATCTCATGAGCGAGATTTTCGCCAATCCGTTTATAAAGCGTCTCGTTATTTAAGGTTTGAGCAAAATATTGCTCAATATACATATTATAGCCATCCATCGTCCGGGCATAACCACGTGCTAAAACGTTATCCATGTCTCCGACACGATATAAACGCCAATCCGCCCAACCAACACCGCGCGTCCGACCAGATGTGTTATCTTCATGCACATCAACTGATTCTAACGAGGCTGTCGCACTCACACGCAATACATAGCCTTCTGGCCGCTCTGGCCCATCTCCAGCCATTTCCTTTTGTAAAGCGAGGCGTATTTCCTGCCCAAAACGGCTGGGAATGTTCGCAACGAAGACATTCTTCAACTGGTCATTAACCGCAACCTCTTTTTGGGCTGATTGCTTGCCATAAAGAGGCTGGAAGCCACATGCCCCAAGGCTCGTAATCCCTAATCCTGCGGCAAGAATAACAAGCCCCCCGCGTATAATACGCTGCATTTGGCACATACTGCTCATCCAGCCCCTCTTACTCACCCTGCTACCACGAAATTAACAATGCGGTTTGGCACATGGATTTCCTTAACAATACGCTTGCCTGCCAAAGCCTTCGCCACATTCGGCTCATCCTTGGCTTGCGCGATAACAACCTCTTTAGCTTCATCAGGGGCGCATGTAATCGTCCCACGCAGCTTACCAAGCACTTGCACAGCAATCGTGACTTTTTTTACCGCCAATAAGCTCTCATCTGCCTCCGGCCAAGGCCGCTCCACAACCATGGGGCCTTCTGGCTCTAAGAGGGACATTAACTCCTCTGCCAGATGCGGCATCATGGGGGAAATCAACATCACCAGCACATAAGCGGCCTCACGCCGCGCTGCGGGAAGGCCCTCCTCATGGCCAGTGGCCTCACCCAGTGCCGAGGCCAGCTCATGCAGACGCGCAACAGCCACATTCGGCGTAAAGCCTTCCAATGCTTCCGTCACTGCGACAATGGTGCGATGAGTCACATGGCGCAACTCATCCCCTGCCATATCATGCGCGGCATGAAGATCATCCTGCGCAGCAACCGTCTGAACCAACCGATACAGACGTTGCATAAAACGTCCGGCCGCCGTCACACCGGCTGCTGTCCATTCCATATCACGCTCTGGCGGACTATCGGAAAGCACAAACCACCGCGCTGTATCAGCCCCGTAACGCTCGATAATCTCCACAGGCGAGACCGTATTACGCTTGGATTTGGACATCTTCTCCGAGCGTCCAACCGTCACGGCTTTACCGTTATCCTTCCGCACAACTTCAGCGCCGCGCTGCTCGACCTCATCAGGATATAGCCATTGCGCCCCATCACGATAGCTCTCATGAGTGACCATCCCTTGCGTAAACAAGCCAGCAAAAGGCTCGCTCACATCCAAATGGCCAGTCTTCTTCATCGCACGCGTGAAGAAGCGTGCATAAAGGAGATGCAAAATCGCATGCTCAATGCCGCCAATATATTGGTCCACCGCAAGCCAGCCATCAACAGCCTTACGCTCTGTCGGTGTTTTGGCCTGTGGGGCGGTAAAGCGGGCGAAATACCATGAGCTATCAACAAACGTATCGCATGTATCGGTTTCCCGCTGCGCCTCTGCCCCACATTTAGGGCAAGCAACATGCTTCCATGTTGGATGATGATCTAGCGGATTGCCCGGTACGTCAAAACTGACATCCTCCGGCAAGGTCACCGGCAATTCTGCCTCTGGCACGGGGACCGCACCACAAGACGAACAATAGATGATAGGGATGGGGCAGCCCCAATAACGCTGGCGAGAAATACCCCAATCGCGCAAACGCCAATTAGTTACACCCTGCCCAACGCCAAGCTCCTCCACCCGCGCAATAGCTGCACGAATCGCCTCTTTGGTCGTCTTACCGCTCAAAAAGCCGGAATTATAAAGCGTGGCCTCACCTGTGACGGCCTTCTTCCCGACTTTAAACGTCGCTTCTTCCTCACCTGTAGGCAGCAGAACGGAAGGGACATCCAACCCATATTTACGCGCAAAATCGAGGTCTCTTTGGTCCCCACAGGGGCACCCGAACACAGCACCCGTGCCATATTCTGTCAGCACGAAGTTAGCGATCCAGACCGGGGCGGTTTGCTCTGGGTTCAACGGGTTCACCACACGCAGGCCCGTATCAAAGCCGCGTTTTTCCATCGTGCTTAACGCTTCTTCGGACGTGCCAACTCTCTGGCACTCCTCAATAAAGCTCTGCGCCTCAGCATTGCCCGCCGCAATCTTACGCGCCAAGGGATGATCCGCTGCAATACCAATGAAGCTTAGCCCAAAGAGCGTATCAGGACGGGTGGTGAAAACCTCAATGGAATCGCCATCCACATCATAGCCTTGCGGAGGATTATGCAGGCTGAAGCGAATCCGCGCCCCTTCAGAACGGCCAATCCAACGCTCCTGCATGGTGCGGACACGCTCTGGCCATTTATCAAGTATTTTCAGCCCCTCCAAAAGGGGTTCAGCAAAATCGGTAATTTTGAGGAACCATTGGGAGAGCGTCTTTTTCTCCACCAACGCGCCAGACCGCCAACCGCGCCCATCCACAACTTGTTCATTTGCCAAAACAGTTTGGTCCACTGGGTCCCAATTCACTGACGAATCGCGCCGTTCTACCAAACCCGCTGCCAACATATCGAGAAAGAGCTTTTGCTGCTGGCCGTAATAATCCGGCAAGCATGTAGCGATCTCTCGCTTCCAATCCAGCGAGAAGCCTAGCCGTTGCAACGTGCCGCGCATGGTGGCGATATTTTGCAATGTCCATGTACCCGGATGCACCCCACGCTCCCGCGCGGCATTCTCCGCTGGGAGGCCAAACGCATCCCACCCCATAGGGTGCAACACGGCATAACCCCGCGCGCGTTTATAACGTGCTACGACATCACCTAGCGTATAATTACGCACATGCCCTACATGGAGCTGCCCAGAAGGATACGGGAACATCTCCAGCACATAATATTTAGGCTTATCGGCTGGCGGTACATCCGGCACATGGAAGGTCCCCGCCTCAGCCCAACGGGCTTGCCAATGCGGCTCCCGCACATGGAAGTCAAAACCGGACTCGGCTGCGCTATTCACTGTTTTATCGCTCATGAGTCTCTCTTACTTCCCGCCACCATTTTCAGCGCGCAACTGACGGGCACGCTCTAAAATACGCGCCGTAATGTCTGAAGCTGTGTTCGGTGCAGCGGGGGCATCCTGCCATTCCCCTCCATTAAGGCGCGTCTGGCGGAAGACACTCAGACGAAGTGCATCGGAACGTAACCGGCGGTCCAAAATATAAGCTGCGATTTTAAAACGCTCATCCTGCGCCCCTGCCGGCTGATACCAATCCGTAAGGATAACACCCCCCTGCGCATCAGCAGAGGCCATCGGCATGAAGGAAAGCGTATCAATCGCCCCACGCCAGAGATAAGCATTTACCCCACCGCGAAGCTGGTCATCACCCCCTTGTGCACCACGATCCACCCCTAACAGGTGATTACGCGGCACAGCTAAAGAGGATGGGTTACGCTTATCACCGCCGCACCCTGCCAGACCGCCAACAGCCAATAACGCTACAAGAGGCAGCACGGTATAACGCGGCATATTGTACATAGAGACAAAAGAGCGAAAGGCTGAGCGCGATGATGAAAAGAACATGAGCAAACCTGAAAAGGCCATGCCAAGGCCGGTCTCAAATTGAAGCCCCCACCATGGCAAAGACAGGAGCATAACGATCATAAATGATCAAAACGTCCCCCTTCATATCGCGCTCACCCTCGCAGGCCAAGAGCTATGCTGCATAGACAGGCTTGCGAAAGCGCAAAAAAGCCGCTAGGCAGAGCCTGCGTGTCCGCGTAGCTCAGCAGGATAGAGCACAGGATTCCTAAGTTAATTGGGCACCGGGCTGGCAAACCATCCGGTGAATTCGCTCAAATTCGGGGAACGCTAACGCCTCTCTCTATAAATATTGAGTAGGCTATGCCAATCCCGAGCCAAGCCTGCCTCATTCATCTGAATGACGCAGGAAGGTGTAGAGACTGTACGGGCGACACCGCGGCAGGACCTCCCTGTGGTGAAGAGACAGTCCAGACCACGAACAGCCCTTCCTATAAAATAGGAAGGGCTGGCGATGAAAGTCGAAGTGGTATGAATCCTGGGGTCGAGGGTTCGAATCCCCCCGCGGACACCAACCATTCAGCAAGAATGGCTACACAGAGACCAGAATCAATATTTTAGGATATATACGGGATGACCCATCCAATCATTGAAAGCTTAGAGGCGTTTCGTCAATGGTTTCTCTCCCCCGCTGGACCCGGCTTACTCTCCATTCCTCTCTTAAAACCAACCCATCATCAAAATGGATTAACGAATCTTACATTATATCGGCGCAATGGGTACCAAGCAGAACTATGCCTCATTCAAACCAATACTAAGTTTCTTCTTGAAGTCCCCACAGACCAAGCTTTAATCACTTTATTCCTTGGAGGATCGTTAAAGGTCTCTATTACCGAATCTTCAAATCCAAATGATTACGGGATTCCATCCCCTTCGGATTATTTAAACAACCTCGCTCCCAATACCATTGACCTAGAGAATCCAGAGATACCCCACCCACTGCTGCAACACCCTCACGATATTACCGCGCTGCGCCTTAGCGCTGGGACGAAATTAGAGTTCTGTTCCCCGCAAAAGGACGGGATTCTCCTTTTCTTTAGCGTGGCTGAAGCCAGCCACCCCCACAGCTATGCGGACAATGTGACCCCCCTTTCTTAAGAAAGTGCGCACTTTTTTATAGTATTTTATTAATTCTTCTTTTATCATAGCCACACATGAACTTACTCTGCCCTACTTGCTGGAAGGACAGCCCTCTGCATGGCCTATAGTTTTGATTCCAAGTACGATAATCTTCCCCCGATTGGGACAGCTCAAGCCCCCGATGGGTGGGCGACAGTTTTGAGCGGTGCCCAAAATACCGTTGGCCTTAGCACTAACGTTTCTAACTACTATGTAAGCGGGTTATCCAGCGGGTCTAATGGGGCCATAATCAACTCCCTCGTAGCGGTGTTTAACCATAACATAACAAATGGTATCGCTGTCGATGGTGGCTCTATCGCCATCGCCGGTAATAACTCATTTATGTATGGTGCCACCGCTCTTTCCGCCGCCTCTATTGAGGCTATCGGTGGCGGGGTTATTAGCGGTGGGGTTGTAGGTTATTCTGGTGCCGTCTTCGCTGGATCAGTGACCTCCAAAGCCGACCCTAACCAAGGGGGCATTGGTCCTATCACCGGGATTGGTACAGCTATTAACTCTATTGTTGGGTCCGGCGGCTACGCCCTCGTTGGTGGTGGTGGGGCTGACTTCACCGTTAAAGGCTACTCCGTTAACGGTAGTGGTGGCCTTATGTTGGGCGGTACCTTCAACCCCGGCAGTCTCTACGCTGTTGGGAATGGGGGAACGGCAAGCGGCGGCACCGTCGGCGGCCAACAATCCGTCTTCTCTAACGGGTTATCACTCAATCAGCTGTTTGTTGGCTCTGCTGCCACACAGGCCGTGATGAGCAAGGGGCTCGCATCACAATCAACTGTCCTCAGCGGTGCTACCGGGCTCAACTCTGGCGGTACAACAAGCAGTGTTATCGCTGTGAGCGGTGGGACCCTCATTGTTGGGGGTGGGACATATGTGTCATGGCTGAATAAAGGCTATGCTACCTCCGCTTACGGTTATGGTAGCGGGACCTCCTTTAACAATGTGGTCTCCGCTGGCGGAACCGAGATTGTTAACAAAGATGGTATAGCCAGCCGTTCCACCATTCTTTCAGGCGGTATCGGTACAGTTAATAGCGGTGGCTTGGCCCTTTCTCCTTTAGTTTCGGGCGGTACAGAAATTGGCAGTGCTGGTGGTATCATCAGCGGTGGTACGGCCCTACAACAAGGTAACATCACACTCCTCAGCGATGCACTAGGCTCCAACCTTTCTGCCCAGACCAGCGGTAACATTGTTGTTTCCGCAGCAGGGACAGGTAACGTCCTTACGGCATCTACTGGCGGTACAATCCGGATAACATCTGGCGGTACGGGGAGTGCCGTTACCGCTAACGCTCAAGGTACAGTCCTGCTTAATAGCGGCGGTACGGCTGGTAACCTGGTCATCAATACCGGTGGTACATCCACGATTGATGCTGGTGCCGTCATTTACAGCGGGGCGACCCTTAATGATAGCAACCAAGTTTTTGCTCCCGTCTCTGGGGTAACAGCAGATTACCTGCTTGCTAGTGCCGGTCAGGTGGTCGCTAATGTTGGGGCTACTATCTCTGGCATTTATGCCGCAGGTCCAAACGGTACAGGTTTGGTCACACAATCTGGCGATTCGGTCGGGGCTGCTATTGCAGGTTATGATCCCCAGAATAAGGCTGCCGTTGGTGGGACGGTCATCGTAAGCGGCGGAGCTGTTGCGAATAATGTTGGGGCCAGGATGAATGGTTTGCTTATCCTCGGCTCTGGGGGGACAGCAAGCAACTTTGCGCCTATTAGTAACGGGACAGCCAGTATTCTGGCTGGTGCTAGCGTTGCTGATGGGGCTACAGCTCAACTTACGGGCGGTCTCATCTCTCTGGCTTCTGGCGTCCACGTCACCAGCATCAGCGCAACCGGGGCTGGTAATAATGCTGGCTTTGCTAATATTTCCTCCGGTGGGACAGTCGATGCTCTCTCACTAGGCTCCCGCGGGACAGGGAACATTGCCTCCGGGGTGACTGTCAGCTCGCTTACCATAAATAGCGGTGGCTCTGCCCTGCTGGATGGTGGTGCAACAGTGCCGAATGTTACCCTGAGCGGTGGGACAATAGCTATTCCCGCCGGTGGGGCTGGCCTCCAGACGCTCTCCGCGCTTAATGGCGGTGTAGGTGTTATTAATTCCGGGGCCAATGTTAGCAGCGTCTTCATCTCCGGTGGTAACGCAACGGTGCAGTCGGGGGCGTATGTTAGCCGCCTGACCATCCTCAGCGGTGGCTCTGGTGTGTTAATGAGCGGGGCCTCTGTCCAACATATTGATGTCGCTAGCGGCGGTTGGGTCAGTGGTGCCAGAGTCTCGAACAATGATGAGCTTGTTGTTGGCCCCCAAGGAACAGCACAGGATACCGTTGTTACCTTCGACTCTGGTAAAGGGCCCTATGCACGCCATCCTTACACAATGGTGACCTCTGGCGGTTACCTCTCTGGGGCTACCGTCCTCGGTGCGGATGGTACAAACGACCCTGAGCAGCTTGGCGGGCTCCTCACTATTGCCTCCGGCGCAACACTCATCAATACCTCCATGGGGTATAATGCTCGTATCCGTATTTACGGGATGAAATATACCGATAAGTGGCAAACTGCTGTCAGCGGGAATACTGTCTTTGTGACACAGACAGATTCTAACGGCTCTAACGCCTCAACATGGCAGCTGAGCCTCAAAGGTAACTATAACGCTGGTGGCTTTATCCTCAACGATGATGGTGAAGGCAATACGGTCCTTATTTACGAAAAATGCTTCCTCGCTGGCAGTATGATTCGTACCCCGAAAGGGGAGAAGGCCGTTGAACGTCTGCGTAAAGGTGAGACAATCTGTGTCCTTAATGAAGGGCGTGAGGAAACGCGCGAGATTACAGCTGTCATCCAACGGCGTGCGCGTGTAAATACCTCTCAGCCAGAGGATCTCGCCGGTTGGTCTGTTATTGTAGCCAAGGACGCCTTCGGTCCCGGCTTACCCAATAAAGACCTCTCTGTAACACCGGAGCATTGCTTCTATTTTGAAGGTCACTTCGTCCCAGCTCGCATGCTCATCAATGGGACCTCCATCCGTTATGACCATAGCCAAGTGGAATATGATTATTACCACATCAAAACGGAGCCTCATTCTGTCATCTGGGCAAATGATGTCTTGACAGAAAGCTGGCTGGATACTGACCTGCAAGACCATTACGAAGCTAATGAGGAGAATACCCTCCGCTTGGTCGAGCAAGAGCAGCTTAACTGGAATGAGAATGCCGCGGCTCCGCTGGGTGTTACTCAAGAGTTCGTCAAGCCCTTGCATGACAAGTTTGCTGCTCGCGCAGCGGAACTTGGCCTCACCGATCCAGAGGCCGAACAAAATTCCCAAGATGGGGAAACCACAACGGACCCTGCGCCTTATATCCGTCTAGAAACGGGGGAGACGCTCCACCCACAACGGCATGAGGCAGGGCGTTATCTCTTTACCCTCCCCGCCTATACACAGCGCGTCACCGTTGGCTCGCGTACCTTCCGTCCATCCGAGGCTGTAGGGCCTCATATGGATGACCGCCGTCAACTAGGTGTTCTCGTTGGACAAGTCTCCCTCTGGAATGGTGGGCGTGAGAGCATCATTACACGCCATCTAACAGATAGAGGCCTGAACGGTTGGGATGTCATCGAGGCTGGGCCACATCGTTGGACCAATGGCGAAGCAGAGCTGCCTCTGCATGATAGTCCGCCTGTCAGTGCGAGCCAGCAAGTCCTCGCGATTGAGGTGCAAGCTGGTGGTCCATACCGCCTCCCCTCATAAAGAGGACGGACACAGGAAGGGAGCTGTAATGCTCCCTTCCCTTACGGAAGAAAACATCATAGGCTAATCTTTCCACTCCCACGGCAGGATTGATGGCCGCTATGACAACAGCCCTTTTCCTGACAATTATAAATGCTATCCTGCCCATATTAATTACATTAGGACTGGGTTATGTGGCGGCTTGGCGGCGGGATTTTGACTCCCAACAGGCAAGCATCTTAATCCGCCTCGTGATGCTTTATGCCCTGCCGCTGGCTCTTTTTACCTCCATCCTCAGCACACCACGCGCACATATTCTCTCCGCTGGGCCTTTAGCGGGGCTCATTCTTATGGCGATGCTTGGTGTCTATGTTGTTCTTTTCTGCCTTCTCCGTTGGGTGATGAAGCGCAGACAAAGCGAAGCAGCCCTCATCGCCATGACAATCACCGGCCCTTCTGTCCCCTTTATTGGGATTCCCGTTTTAGGGCAGCTCTTTGGCCCTAGCAGTGCCGTGCCAATCTCCGTTGGCTCATTGGTAATGAATCTCTGCCAAATCCCCCTGACCCTCATTTTGATGAATCATGACCAGCAACGCCAACAATGTCAGCATGAAGGGCCTTATAGCTGGCACACCACCATGCGCGAACTGGGCGGGCATCTCCTCCATTCCTGCAAAGAGCCTGTTGTCTGGGCCCCAATGCTGGCCTTTTTGCTCGTATTGCTTGGTATTGGCCTTCCCGTTTCACTCACACATGCCTTCCAACTACTCGGCCATGCCACGGGGGGAACGGCCCTCTTTGCCTCCGGCGTAGTATTATACGCCCGGCAAGTCCGCCTTAGCCTCTCTGTAGGATTAATGGTTTTAGGGCGTAATTTTCTCATCCCTCTTGGGGTATGCGCTTTAGCCTTTGCTGGGCATCTCCCTACTCTCACCATGCAAGAAGGCGTTCTTGCTATGGCGATGCCGAGTGCGGCTATCAATGTCATTCTCGCCATGCGTTATCACATAATGGAGCGCGAAATTGCCTCGGTCCTTTTTTTCGGCACGGTAAGTGCCATATTCAGCTTAGCCTTTTTTATTTGGATGACCCATTCATGAGCTGCCTCTCCTCTGCGCCTTCCTTCTTATTTGTTTGCACCGGCAATATTTGCCGCTCTCCCTTGGCAGAACTCGCTATGCGGCGCGAAATTGAACAACGCGGCCTCATAGCAGATATCGACTCCGCAGGGACGGGGAATTGGCATGAAGGCGACCGACCAGACCCACGCGCCCGCGCTACAGCGCGCCGCCATGGGTTGAATGCCGACCCCCTCCGCGCCCGCCAAGTCCGTAAAGAAGATTTTGAACGATTCGACCACATCATTGCTTTAGACCGCTCCCATCTAGCCGCCTTGCAAAAGATGCAGCCTGCCCAAAGCAAAGCGAAACTCAGCCTTTTATTAGAGCATATCCCTCATGAAACACGGCGCGATGTAGCCGACCCTTATTATGGCTCTGAAGCCGGTTTTGAGACCACATGGCACGATGTGGAAGCTGGCTGCAAAGCTCTTGCAGCACGTTATTTAGAGTCTTCCTCTCTCTGAAAGGTCCTTCATCATGTCCCCAAAACAACCCCTCCTGCTTTTAGAACCCCTCCCCGCCCCTACGATGGAGGCCCTCGCAAAGGACTTCACGCTTCTACAATTCAGCACGTTAGACGCTCTTAAAGAGGTTGCACCTACCATTCGGGCAGTTGCTACAGGCGGCTCCTACGGCGTTGCCCCAGAGATCATGGCCGCCTTACCTAATCTCGAAATCATCGCTGTTAATGGTGTGGGGTTAGACCGCATCGACCTGACAGAGGCCAAAAAGCGCGCTATCCGCGTCACTGTCACAACTGACATCTCCACCGATGATGTAGCCGATATGGCCATGCTGCTTCTACTCGCGCTCAAGCGTAATCTAAGATCCAATGAGACGTTTTTACGCAAAAGCACATGGGCTGATGGGACATTGCCACCCCTCGCCCATTCCCTAAAAGGGCGGAAATTAGGGATTGCCGGGTTTGGCCGTATTGGCCAAGCAGTAGCGCAACGCGCGCAGGCCAGTGCTATGGAGGTCGCCTATTTTAGTGGCCATCACCATGCCAATAGTCCACTAGCTTTTGAGCCAGATTTAAAAGCTCTTGCCCATTGGGCAGATGTTTTGGTGCTAACCCTCCCCGCAACAGCCCAAACAAAAGGGTTGATTAATGCGGAGATTCTTGAAGCCCTCGGCAAGGACGGCGTCCTCATCAATACAGCTCGCGGTAGCGTAGTAGATGAAGATGCCCTGCTCACTGCCCTCCAAAACAAAACCATTGCCGGGGCGGGGCTGGATGTCTTTCAGAATGAGCCGAAGATTAATCCGGCCTTTTTCGCGCTGGAGAATGTCGTCCTCCAACCCCATCAAGGTTCCGCAACGATAGAGACACGCTTAGCAATGGGGCAAAATATCATTGATAATTTGCACGCCTATTTCAGCGGTAAGCCCCTCCTGACCCCTGCATATTGAACAGGTCTCATCGTAAAGTCCTTACAGCAAAGCCCGGCAGGGGAAGGCCTGCCGGGCTTTCTATTTTCATCTCTCCACAGCCGATAGGGTTAAAACCACTCCCGGCGATTTTGCACATATGTTCGATAAAAACCCTCATCAGACCTTGTGAGGTAAATAATCCCTTCAACAAAGGCAATAATCCCAATAATAATACTTGGAATCCCTAGCAAGATAAGCCCAAAAATAGTCACCAAAAGCATAATAATGCCTGCTCGTTTATAACCTAAATAGAACTTATGGACACCAAACCCACCCGCAAAGAGAGCAAGAAGCCCGACAACCATTTTAGACTTACCGCTCATCCCCTCGAAAATATCACTCGTTGATATCTGGCCTGTTCCTGGTACGACAAAAATAGAGAGTGCCTCATCATTCTCTACTTCAAAATCCACAGCGACTCCGTTTTTTAAAAAAACATTGTCAGAGCCAAAGCTGCTTCCCTTAAACGTATAACGCTTGCCATCATCACCGCTAATCAGCCCTTCACCAATGCGAATATCATAATTCAGAATTGTTCCACGCATCTTATCTCTCCAACGGAATCATTACCTAAACAGGACATATTGAATAACTATAACGAGTCCTGCCATTAGAAACTATCCATTAAATAAAATCTCACAACATTATTCTTGATTATGTACAATTTATTCAGCAAATTGTTCAGCAATAATCCGTTCCGATAGGCTATGGTCAGGGTCGAACAGTAGAGTAACTTTCTTCTCTTGGTCTAACCGGACAATAACCTCCTCCACATCGCGTATTTCCTCTGGCCCGGCAACGGCAGAGGCGGGGCGTTTTTTGGTATCTGCCAAAGTGAAGCGTACAGTTACATCCGCTGGCAATAACGCCCCCCGCCAATGGCGCGGCTGAAAAGGCGATATTGGTGTAAGGGATAAAAGCTCCGCCCCTAAAGGAATAATCGGCCCATGAGCAGAACGATTATAAGCAGTTGATCCCGCTGGAGTAGCCAGAATAACGCCATCACAAGTTAGGCGCGGCATCCGCACGCGGCCATCAACCTCTATACCGATATGAACCGTCTGGCGTGTCTCGCGGTAAAGGAACACATCATTAAAGCCGACACCCTCATACATCTCACCCGCTGTGGTGCGCGCCCACATATGCAGCGGGGCAATCTCCGTATGTTGGGCATAAGCTAGACGTTGGGGGAGCTGATCCTCCTCTGGATGGTTCATCAAAAAACCAACCGTCCCGTAATTCATACCAAAGACAGGGATATTACGCCCAATAATTTGCAATAATGTCTCCAGCATAAAGCCATCGCCGCCTAAGCAGACAAGGACTTCAGCTTGCTCTAACGGGACATTGCCATAACGCTCCGTAAAGCGCGTGAGGGCTTCCTGCGCGGCGTCCGTCCCCGCTGCGACAAAGGCAATATTCATAGAGGCACTCAGGGGGATTCACCACTCTTATGCTCAATGACATCATAAGCAGGGGAGCCGGGATAAGCCCCTTTGCGGACATCCAACGCGGATGGGCAAATAAGCTGCTCTTTGTCATAAAGGGCCAGCATCCAAATCTTATGCCCATCAAGACTGAGCAAACCATGCAACTTCACCTCTTTATCCAGCCGTACAAACGGCAAAAGAGATTCCGGCATGACGACTGTACGCCCATCGGTAAAAAGCACGCCATCGCCCGTAATGCGGCTTACTGTCCCTGTAAAAACAGGCAAGGGCCGCACATCATACTGACATTCCGCAGCATGGGCGAAAGCCGGCATCATGCCGAGTAAGCCCATCATGATGACAAAAAATGCAGAAAAACGAGCGATCATCACATGCTCCTTAGTGCCTAAAATGCCGCATACCCGTAAAGACCATCGCAATCCCTGCTTTATCAGCAGCATCAATCACCTCTTGGTCACGGATGGAACCACCAGGCTGAATCACTGCCGTAGCCCCGGCTGCTACCACACTCTCTAGCCCATCAGCAAAGGGGAAGAAGGCATCAGAAGCAGCAACAGAGCCTTTTGTCAAAGCATCAGTCTCCCCCGCAGCGTGTGCGGCATCCTCACTTTTACGCGCTGCAATACGCGCACTATCCACACGGGACATCTGCCCCGCACCAATGCCAACCGTAGCCTGATCCTTCACATAAATCACGGCATTAGACTTCACATGTTTGGCAACGCGGAAGGCAAAAAGGAGGTCCGCCATCTCCGCCTTGCTTGGCTGACGCTTGGTGACGACCTTCAGCATATCCTCCGTAACATGACCATTATCCCGGCTCTGAGCTAAGAACCCACCCGAAACCGAGCGGAAGGACAGCCCCGGTGCTTGTGCCTCTGGCACGCCACCTGTCAGCAAGAGACGAAGATTCTTCTTCTTCGCAAGAATAGCCTTTGCCCCTTCCTCTGCATCTGGGGCGACAATCACCTCGGTAAAGATGGCACTAATCTGCTCCGCTGTTGCTTCATCTAGCGTCCGGTTCAACGCGACAATCCCCCCAAAGGCAGAGACTGGGTCACAGCGTAAGGCGGCCTTCCATGCCTCCGCAACGCTCCCAGCGGACGCAACACCGCAAGGGTTTGCATGCTTCACAATCACCACTGTAGGGGCTTCAAACTCTGCTACAGCCTCAAAAGCGGCATCAGTATCATTCAGGTTATTATAGCTTAGAGCCTTCCCCTGAATCTGCCGTGCTGTAGCAAGACCCGGCCGCGTACTACCATCCCGATAAAACGCTGCTGCTTGATGAGGATTCTCACCGTAACGCAAAAGCGTATCACGCTGGCCAGAGAGGGTAAGAACAGGCGGTAAGCTCACGCCATTTATTTTGCTCGCCTCATCATCCTGCTGGGTGAACCATGCAGCAATCATCCCATCATATGCTGCTGTATGGGTATAAGCCGCAGCAGCCCATGCCCGGCGTTCTGCTAGGGTTGTCCCCCCTTGCGCTAGGGCGTTTAAAAACGCTTCATATTGGGTTGGGCTTGTTAAAATCGCTACAGAGGCAAAGTTCTTCGCCGCCGCGCGCACCATAGCCGGGCCGCCAATATCAATATTCTCGACACATTGTTCTTCATCCGCGCCGGAAGCGACAGTCGCTGCAAATGGGTAAAGATTGACACAAACCAAATCAATCGGGGCAATCCCATGTTCCTGCATTTGCGCTTGATGCTCTGCCTTATCCCGGCGGCCAAGAATACCACCATGAATCCACGGTACGAGCGTCTTAACACGGCCATCCAAAATCTCGGGGAAGCCTGTATGGTCGGAGACCTCCTTCACCGGCAGGCCAGCATCGCGCAATGTGCGAGCGGACCCTCCTGTCGAGAGGATTTCCACCCCCTTTGCGATGAGGGCATGAGCGAGTTCAACCAACCCAGTCTTATCGGAGACAGAAAGAAGGGCACGACGAGGGGAGAAGCGTGTATCAGTCATGGTTTTGGCATATCGCCCCCCTCCCTCCTGTGCAAGATAGATTCAGAACCATCCGCGCTAAAAAGCCTCTTTAAGGGTTATTCTTGATGTTCAATCTGGCTCTCATGCGCATGATTACCTATCATGCGCTGCTCTGTTGTCGCCATCATCGTTTGCCATCCACCACCCAAAGCACGATAGAGGCCCACAGCGGCTAACGCTGTTTGCATATGGAGTTCTGCCTCCACCACTTGGCTGGAAAGCAACATGGATTCCGCGCGGTCCACCTCTAAGAAAGGCACCGCACCATCCCGATATTGCAGCCGTGCTGCCTCATAGGCTTTACGATTCTGACGAACAAGCTCCATGATATGCTGATACCGTAGCTGGAGTTGCGCCATACGGGTAATTGCATCATCAACATCCCGCCATGCCTCTAAGACTGTTTGCCGATAAGCAAGGGCTATCTCCTGCTGCTCCGCCTTACGCAAAGCCAAGGTGCCGCGTAAACGTCCCCCCTCAAAAATCGGTACATTGACAGTAGGGCCAAGGGTAAAATATTTCGCCCCCGGCATGAAGAAATCCCCCGCAGAGAGGCTTTGTGTTCCTAAATTACCCGCTAGATTAATATCAGGATAAAAGGCCGCTTTTGCTGCCCCCACCTCTGCTGTAGCGGCATGGAGCCGTGCATCAGCCATCATAATATCCGGCCTCCGTTGGGCGAGGCTGGATGGCACCCCAACCCCGACCGAAACAGGGAGGTCCAGCTGCGGACGTATAGGCAGTAACTCCCCCTCCAACGCACGAGGCGGCAAAGCAAGCATCACGCCAATCGTGTTAATCAATGCCGCTTGCATCTCCCGTAAAGGGGGTAAAGCACTATCGGTTTGCTCCACCTGCCCACGCGCCTGCGCGACCTCCAAGTCATTCGCGGCTCCTTCTGTCTGCCGTGCTAACACAAGGGCAAGGTCGTGCCGCACAAGGGCTTGATGTTGCTCTGTAAGGTGAATCTGTGCCTGCACAGCACGAAGGCGCAAATAAGCCTCCACGAGGTCGGCCAGCCGTCCCAACGCCACCCCACGCGCATAGGCTTGCTGCTCCACCACGCGGGCTTTACCTGCCTCTACAAGGCGGCGAATACGGCCAAATAAATCCATATCCCACGAGGCTGAACCAACATTGGCATATTGCTGATATTGCAAATTCGCCCCCGGTGCAGGCTGAGCGAGAGTGAGAAAGCCGTGGGTGCTCTGCTGCGTCCATGTATAAGAGCCTGCCCAATTTAGGCTCGGCACCCCTTCCGAGGCGACTACTTTAAGCTCCCCACGAGCTTGAAGCACCCGCGTGGCCGCTTGCCGAATATCCAAATTATCGCGTGCAAGCCGTTCGACCAATTTATTTAAAACAGGGTCGTGCCATTGCTGCCACCATGTCGTATCCACATCCCCTGCATGAATAAAACCGCGCGTCCGTGCCTCATGCACATCAGCCGCTTTCTCCCAGCCACTAGGTTGATCCGTCTCTTTTGGGGTTTTATAATCCGCCCCCACACGGATGCACCCACCCAGCCCTAATAGGCCTATTAAAAGCCAAAAACTACGCTGCCTCATTTATCTGTCACCCCACGGTCAAGCCGCTTTTGAGCCTGCACAATATTGGCTAAATGCGTCTCCACCGTTGTCTCGACCGAAAGCCCCATCCGCAATAGCCGTGCATGAGGCTGACCGGGAAGAAGGGTAATTTTCACCGGCAGACGTTGGACAATCTTTGTAAAATTACCCGTAGCATTTTCTGGTGCCAAAGGCGCAAAAGCCGCTCCAGAGGCAGGCGGGACACTATCCACGACGCCCTCAAGGTCAATATCATAAGCATCAACATGGATGCGGGCCTTCTGGCCGGGGCGCATATGCTGGAGGGCTAACTCCCGATAATTTGCCTCAATCCAAAGTTGGTCCATCGGCACAAGGGCCATCAACGCCGCCCCATTGGGAACGTAATTTCCCACCTGAACGGTGCGTTCCCCAACCATGCCATCAAAAGGCGCACGAATGGTGGTGTAAGAGAGGTTCAACTCTGCTTGATGCACCCGTGCATGGTCCACCTCCACTTGGCGGCGTGCTGAATCCTGCACAGCCTCCAACACACGTAGCTGCGCTTGGGCTGCGGCATATTGCGCTTGCGCGGCTTGAAGGGACGCTGCCAGCTCATCCAAACTTGCCCGTGTGCGCTCGCCCTCCTCGCGGCTCCCCGCACCATTACGCGCCAAATGGGCATAACGAGTTGCATTCTGCCGGGCGAAAATCAACTGCGCGGTTAATTGCGCCACATGCGCTTGAGCCTCGGCAATCAAAGCGGGTTGACGCTCTACAGTAGCAGCAGCATCCAACACCACCGCACGGTCATGCGCCTCGGTCGCGCGGGCTTGGTCTAATGTAGTTTGATAATCACGTGGGTCGAGCTGGACCAGCACATCCCCTGCATGAACACTCTGGTTATCATCCACTGCCACAGCCACAACCTGCCCCGGTACACGCGGGGCGATAACGCTATAATGTGCCGTCACATACGCATCATTCGTCCATACGCGTGCAGCAGGGATGAACACAATCGCCAGAATCACACCCACAAAAAGAGCCAGAATCCCCCCCGCTAACCAGACCGGCCAGCGTTGCCCCAAAAAACGCCCTTGCTGCTTATGGCTATGATGTTCTGCTGCTTGTTGTGTCATTCTTCTTCCACCCCTTCCCCACGCTGGGCCTCTGGCTGCTCTGGCGATGTCACAACTCGTGGTGCAAATACAACCCATGGTGGATAAGTTCGCACAGGCACAATGAGGATAAAGACCATCAACACCACTAACAATGCTGCCAAAACGCAGAATAAATCCGATAACGTCAGCACAGTGGCTTGATGATGAAATTGCTGTTTAAGATACGCCATACTCCCGCGATAACGCGGTGTTCCATCTGGTAAAAAAGGCGTAGGGCTTTGCAATAAAGGGCTACTACCTTGCACAAGCGCGTATCGATATTGGCCCAAGCGGTCTGCCAAGCGGCCCTCATGCAGGCCACCGCGCCACCGCGTCACTAAATCCACCAACCATGTGCCCCCCACCATCATGAAGGCACGCGGCATATTCACCAACGCAACGGCAAAAGGTGATTCTTCTGCCACAACGGCATTGGTGGACATCATCAACAGGGAGGCCAACACCATCACCCCGCCTATGCCTTGCAAAAACTGCCAGAGATAAAACTCCGGCCGTTGCCATACGGAGGTAACGAGGGAATCCCCACAACAGGCGATGAACATGCAAACCATGCCGCTAAAGCCGATGATGCGACAATCCACCTCCCGCCTATTGAGCAAATACCCCACAAAAGGCGCGACCAATATCTCCACCGCTGCGACTTCTAAGGTGATGAGATAGCTTTGCTCCGGCCGGTAGCCCACTATCTTTGTCAGAAACTGCAAAGGCACAGCCGAGGCAGAGAGTGAAATCACCACAAAGAGGCTAATCCCCCCTACCCCGTAGAAATAATTATTCCGACTGAGAAGTTGAAAGCGAAAAAAAGGCAAAGGGTGCCGCCATTCATTCCACACCAAAAGGGGGATGGCTGCGACACCAATCACACTCAAGACGCAAATAAGGGATGAATTGAACCAGTCCAGCCAATCACCAAGGGACAGCACCGTTGTTAGGCACCAAGCGGCCATAACGAAAAATAGCAAGCCATAACCATTAAACCGCTTTAAGCGATGATGTTGTGGCTCCGTAACAGGCATACCATACCAAATACATGCCCCCGCTAACGCGCCTAGCGGGATAGCTTGCAAGAAAATAAACCGCCAACTGAAAAAATCCGTCCATATCCCGGCCAAAGCCGTACCGAGATAAGGAAAACAGGTGGAGACAAGCGTATAAGCCACCAGCCCATAAGCCCGCAGATGAAAAGGCAGAATCCGCAAGATGGAGAACATCAGCAAAGGGATGGCAAATCCACCAGCCAAACCCTGCACGCTGCGCAAACTATAAACGGCTATGGGCATCGTGCAAAAAGTCATCGGCACAATGCTGCTTAAAGCAAGGGCCAGCACAAACAAAGCCCAACGGCGCAAGCTAAACGTAATAGCCATCCATGGGGAGAGCCCTGCCCCAATCACCTGTGCGGAGGTATAGAGGCTAACAAACCACCGGGACGGGTCCCGGCTAAGGCCCATCCCCCCCATAATATCACCAAGACCTTGGAGGGAGACTTGCTCATTTAACGTTGTCATCACCGCTACCAGCAAAACGCCAGCGAGACCGATGATAGATGTCATATGGGCACGAATAGCCTGCAACCAATCCTCCTGACCAAGAGGTCAAACCTCTATCAGAGATTGGCATATCACTTAATAAAGAGCCTAATGTTTTTGAAATTATCCGACCAGTCTGTTACTTAAAAACAACAAGCTTTTCCCATAAAAAACGGGACCACACAGCCATAAGCCGTATGGTCCCGCTTTGCCTTAACGTCTCAGACGAGAAGGATTAAAGCTTAGCGCAAGCCCAAAGCCTTTGTCCGCTTCGCTACTTCCTCAGCGGAAGCATTGCCAGCGGTCAACCAAGAGCCACCAACGCAAGCGACTGTCGGCAGGGCCAACCAGTCCTTATATGTAGCCTCGGTAATGCCCCCTGTAGGACAGAAGCGCACGCCCAAGCTACCAAACACAGCGGAAAGCCCCTTTAATGCCGGGATGCCGCCATTAGTCATAGCAGGGAAGAACTTAAAGCGGCGTAGCCCTAGGTCCAAACCCATCATGATGTCGCTAGCATTAGCTGTACCGGGGAGGTACGGTACGTCACGGTCCAACGCTTCCTTCACCAAAGCCGGTGTGATGCCGGGGCTGACCATGAACTTTGCACCAGCCTTCATAGCCTGGTCCATCTGCTTAGGGTTCAGCACCGTACCAGCACCGACCAATGCCCCTTCCACTTTGGACATCTCAGAGATGACCTCCAAAGCAGCTGGTGTACGCAATGTCACCTCAAGGGTGGAGATGCCACCAGCGACCAAGGCCTCAGCAATCGGACGGGCCGTAGCCACATCCTCAACAACCAGAACAGGCATAATCGGGCTGCGGTCCATTACCGCATCCAGTCTTTTGATGTAGCTCATACCTCGGTTCCTTTCTCAACATCATCACCGATTTCATCCAGCTCACGATCCATCATGAACTGCATCGGCGAAGCCCCCTGCTCGGCGGACGGTGCCACCTCACGCATGAGGGCAAACAGCTCGCGCCCTGTGCCAGCTGTGGCGCGATGCGGTTTGGTCGGCGTACGTGCGTTCCATTCCTTCTCATCCACCAGAGCTTCCAACTGCCCTGTACGGGCACAAACGCGGATCATATCGCCATCGCGCACCTTAGCCAGCGGGCCGCCAACCTGCGCCTCCGGCCCAACATGCACCACAGCGGGGACCTTACCACTCGCACCAGAGAGACGGCCATCTGTAACCAATGCCACCTTAAAGCCTTGGTCCAGCTCCACACCGAGGGAGGGGATCAAGTTATGCAGCTCTGGCATGCCATTGCCGCGCGGGCCTTGGCCAATCACCACAACCACAACATCCCGATGCAACTCACCAGCCTTTTGCGCTTCCTTCACCGCCGTTTGGGAGTTAAAGACGCGGGCCGGGGCCTCAATGGTCAGCAGGTTATCCGCCACAGCACTGGATTTATACACGCCGCGACCCAGATTACCCTGAAGCAACTGAATCCCCCCAACTGGGTGGAATGGGTCCTTCACACCGCGAAGAATCTCAACATCGCTGGATAGCTTGGCAGGGGTGTAAACAACATTCTTGTCATTGCCTAGCAGAGCGCGTTTGGCGTAATCCTCCAACCCATTCTCAGAGACAGTGGGAATATCACGATGGATCAAGCCAGCATCGGCTAGTTCAGCAATGACAGTCGGCAAACCGCCAACCTCGTTAAACTTGTTCACATCGGAAGGACCGCTTGGATACACCTTACACAAGGTTGGCACCGCAGCAGAAAGGTCGGAGAAGTCTTCCCAATTAACGATAATACCCGCAGCACGCGCCACGGCGGGGATGTGGATCGTATGGTTGGTGGACCCACCTGTAGCCATCAGACCAACAATGGCGTTCACGATGGCCTTCTCATTGACGACCTCGGCCATTGGGCGTGGGGTCTTACCCTTTGTACTAATCTCCACCAAACGATGGACCCCGGCACGGGTCACAGCCTGACGCAGTGGCGTATCAACAGGGATGAAGGACGAATCCGGCATCATAAGCCCAAGGAACTCGGCCATCATCTGGTTGGTATTGGCTGTCCCGTAGAAGGTACAGGTCCCCTCAGCATGATAAGAGGCCATCTCGGCCTTCATCAGCTCATCTTTGCCAATTTTCCCTTGAACATAAAGCTGACGAACCCGGACTTTTTCCTTGTTCGGCAGGCCAGAGATCATCGGGCCAGAGGGGATCAACATGCCCGGTAGATGACCAAAGCGCAGCGCACCCATCAACAAGCCAGGAACAATTTTATCACAAATACCAAGCAGAGCTACAGCATCATACATACCATGGCTCAGCCCTACGGCGGTAGATTGTGCAATTACATCACGCGAGAAAAGGGAGAGGTCCATCCCCTCTTGGCCTTGCGTGACACCATCGCACATCGCCGGGGCCCCACCAGCAACCTGTGCTGTAGCCCCAACCTCACGTGCAAAAAGCTTCATCTGCTCCGGGTAATGAGCATAAGGCTCATGGGCAGAAAGCATATCGTTATAAGTTGTAATAATGCCCAAATTAGCACGCTGCTCAAAAACCAGCTCCTGCTTATCAGCAGCACTGGAGGCAGCAACGGCATGGGCCAGGTTCCCGCATGTAAGCCGGGACCGGTCTACACCTTTTTCACGGTTACGCTCCATAAGAGTGAGGTAACGACGGCGGGACGTCTTGGACCGCTCGATAATTCTGGACGTTACACTCTCAACAACGGAATTCAGAGACATTGAAGCACTCGCTGTTCGGCTGGACACCCCACAGACAGACGGATAATTCCCCCTGAGAGACACGGTATCATATTATCATCCGCTTGCTTCCCCAACAAAAGGGAAGCATCGCACCACCTTTATGTAAGGAAAGACGCCCCAACGGGCAAGCCACCCCCCATGCACGAACTGACCATCTCCCCAGCACCCAACACAAGGCAATATTATAAAAAGAGTGATTTTTGGGGGTTTTCTCTACAAAAAACCCAGATGAAGCCTTGCACTGTCATGCACAAAACTCCTCTCTGGGCTTTTTAAAATACCTCACTTTGCATAGACGCCGCGCCTAACTCGGCGAGTCATGCTCCTCCTCTTCCTCTCTAAAACTCGGCCAATGACCCGCCGCAAGGGCTATAAGAGAAGGTGTCGCTACGTGCAGGCGGCGGCCATAGACCCAATCATTGGTCAAAACATTCCGCACATAACGCCGTGTCTCCGGGCTGGGGAGGCATTCGATGAACATAAGCGGGTCTTGCAAGCCTCTTTGCCCACTCTGCCAGCGGTTAATGGCTTGCGGGCCTGCATTATAAGAGGCCAAAACCTTTAGTAAGGACGCTTCATTATTCGGCTCATTTTGCCCGATATTCCGGGCAAGATAGAGCATATAAAGCTGCCCGACCTCTAAATTATACCCCGGCTCACGCAGACGCCTTTGCATCTCCTGATAAAACCGCCCCCCCGCAGAGGTAGGGACCGCTTGTGGGAGATGATATTGCTCATTCACCAACCCCGCCGTGACAGGGCGTACCTGCATCATCCCATACGCCCCCGCAGAGGAAGCCGCAGAAGCATCAAAGTTCGACTCCATACGCGCTACAGCGTAAACAAGAGCCGAAGAAAGACGAAAGCCATTATAAGGGTGCAGCTCTGGGAGGGGGCCGAGCACTTCTTTTAACTCATTATGATCCAACCGCTCTAAAGCATGCTGCATCTGCTCTGCTAAAGCCAACATCCCTGCTTTTTGCACAACAAGTTGCAAAGAATGCGCCCTTACAGGGTCCACAAGGGCATCCTGCCACATCTGGCGGGCGAGCATTTCTGCCCGTCCTTGCTCCCCAACCTGTAGCAACGCGAAGAAATGCGGCCCCTCCTCCATAGAAGAAACCACATTAATATCCACCTCACTCAAGGAGGTTTGAGCCGCACCTGCCAAGCCAATATGGGATAATACACCCGAGAGAGCTGTCTCTGCTGTATGGTCATCATGCAGCATACGCCCCGCTAACAGGCCGTAAAAACTCTCACTTTGTGTAGAGGCCCGGTGCAACCATGTGTGATAAAGGTTGGCTTTCCCCTGCCTCTCCGCTACGCGACCCGCCCAAAAAGAAGCCGCAGCCTGAATCTCACCATCGGTTTGCTCTGCATTGGCGGCATTTTCAAACAAATCATACGCGGCATCGGTATAGCCCTCGCGCCATGCCGCTAACCCAGCGACAAAAGCAGGGAACCCGACTTTATAATGCCCTACATCCAAACCATTTGCGCCAATACGCAATGCGCTACGCGTCTCCCCTTGGCTGAGCAACTGCATCGCTATCTCGCCATGCAACTGGGCCGCGTAAGATGCTGTCATCCCGGGGGTAGATTTTAGCTGGGCCACCGCCCGCTGTGCGCCTGCCACGCCTTGGGAGGCTTCATCCATTAACGCACGGTCTAAACGGCTGTTACGCACCAATGTTTGAGAGAAAGGTACGGCTTTCTCCACCCGATGAAGGTCCGCTACATTATCATACCCACTGGGTAGATCCGCCGTGGTGGAAGCATCACCCCCGCGACGCATATCATCTAATTTACGTTGGATAAAAGGCGCATCGGGCAAAGAGGCATAATGCTGCAACCAGCTACTCAGCTCTGCCACAGAGGGATGAAAGATAGTGCTAAGATAACGCTCGGCCAGATAATCGGGCAGGAGCAAACGCTCCGCTGTGCTATCTGGGCCAGAGGCGTAATTTAATGCCTCTAAACGCGTAACATCCCCTTCCCGCACGGCAGTAAAGAGGGCCCGATAACGCTCCGCAACAGCCGCAGGCAATGGCCGCGGCAAAGAAGCTTCCCCTATAGGGTGAGGTGATGCGCCATGACGCTCACCTTCAAAATGCTCCGGCACGTGGGACGGAAGAGACATACCCTGCCCCTGCGCCGGAAAAACAGTGTGACCAGCCAGCAATGCCACGCTCAATAGAACGCCACATCTTACTGCGCTAGACCCACCTGGAAATATCCATCGCATAATGCCGGGGCGTAACGCGCTTTTTCTTCACTGACAACCCTTGAAAATAAAGCCAACGCTCCCAGCGTCTTCCCCAAGATAGGCATACACTAGTAAAGAAACCAGCGATTTCTTTCTCTTTTTGCATAGTTCCCCAATTTATGAGACTTCCCTTTACCATTTTGTTAGATGTGGCCGTTAATCTTTTATTCATATAAACGACTCGCTAATCTTCACCTTACCTTCTCTTTCTGAAGAGTCTCCTCCAGTAAAAGAATATCCGCCCAAAGATGCCGCCGCCGCCCTGCATTATCTCCTAATTGAGCAGGATGCCAGAGCGGTAAAAGAGGGATCGGCGCAGCCATAGAGGGAATCATCACCTCATGCCATCGCCCCCGCAACTGGCTAAGCCGTACTTCTTGGCGTAGCAACATCCATGCAGGCGTTGCCCCCATCGTCACAATGCGTGAAGGCTGCGCTAAAGCAATCGCCCGATGCAAAATAGGCACACAAAGCTCTAATTCCCGCTGAGAGACACGCTGCCCCCCCGGTGGCCGCCACGGAATCGCAGGCACACATGAGAGCTGCTCACGCTTCATCCCAATAGAGGCCAAAATGCGCTCTAATAGTCGCCCCATCTCCCCCGCAAAGAGCGTGCCATGGCGGTCCTCATCCTCATTTGGGACATCCCCAATCAATAAAAAAGGCGCGTCCTTGACCAGATGAAGCCCGAGATGATGCTTGGCTGTCCGTGCAAGCGTCACGCCGGGTATATGACGGCCTGCTTGCAATAACGCCTCGGGGTCTTCTGCCTTAGCAAGCGCAGCCTGTGCCTCTTGGAGGCTACGCGTTTCCTGCTTGGCTGTCAGCCGCTCTGCGGATGACGAAGAAGGGGCCACTCCCCCTCTCCCTATCGCGGGGCGGGCGGGCTCCTCTTGCCATATAGCCCACGGCACATCCTCTATCAGCTCATCCACGCCCCACTCTTGATGCAGACGCAAAGCCGCTAATACATCCTGCACGGGGTATGATGAAGACGAAGACACAACCATGGAACTCTAAAAACTCTCTTTATCTATACGATTCTAACACAGCTACCCAACCATCCACCTTCATAGCTTATAGCGGCTTAATCTGTTACATAGACCACGCATAGATGAACACCCACCCGGACCTGATAAACCGTAACAAGGCCCTACCAAATTGTCCGGCTTTAATAAAATGAGGATGCCCTGCCATGGTGCTGCATCAAGACACAGCGCACGCTAAAATCAATCTCTTCCTTCATGTAACGGGCCGCCGTGATGATGGGTATCACCTTTTGGATAGTCTTGCTATTTTTGCTGGCGCGGGGGATGAACTTTCCCTCAGCGCGGCCCCTTCATCACAAAAAAACGAAAGCCTCATTCTCCAAGGGCCTTTTTCCAAAGGGCTGGAGGCTGATGGCAATAACCTCGTCCTCCGCGCTGCAACAGCCCTGCGGGCGCATCATGGGGGAGACAAAGAAGCCCTCCCTGCCGCTCTCTTACAGCTTGATAAATACCTCCCCATCGCCTCTGGCATTGGGGGTGGCTCTGCCGACGCCGCTTGTGCCTTGCGATTACTGACACGCTATTGGGGCCTCTCATCAGAGGCCACCGTTGCTATTGCCCCAACCCTGGGAGCGGATGTTCCTGTCTGTTTGCAGCAAAAAGCAACACGCATGGAAGGCATTGGCGAAATCCTCACCACCGCCCCTGCTTTACCCAAAATGGGCATCATGCTTGTTAATCCCGGCGTGAGCGTTTCCACTCCGACTATCTTTAAACGACTCGCTGCAACGGGTGGACCGCGCGCACGCGCCGCTTTGTCCTTTCCTACAGAAGGATGGCCTACGATAGATGCCCTCGTCACCTTCCTAAATGGAACGGAGAACGACCTCCAACCCCATGCTATCGCTCAGGAACCCATCATCGCCACGGTTTTGGAACATCTAGCCCAACTCCCACAGGTCCGTTTTAACCGTATGAGCGGCTCTGGTGCGACCTGCTTTGCGTTGTTCGATACTCCTCACGCTGCCCAAGAGGCAGCCCGTCACCTCACACAACACCCCGTTGCAAAAACATGGTGGTGCTGGGCGGGAGCTGTACTGGCGTAAAAAAAGCCCGCTTCTGCAAGCGGGCTTTCTCCCTAACACAAAGGGCAATCTTTTATCGAGCCGCGCCCTTCAACCGGGCATTACAAGCGGAATAATAACCGCCCCCTTTTTGAATCCACTTCAACCCACCATTACGGCCATTATTCTTATTGGCATTATATTGGGCGAGGCAGGTCTTCATCCGCGCTTTCCCTTCCGATAAGGAGGAGAACTCAGGCGCGATGCGCTGAGGGAAAAGCACATCCCCACTCACAACAGGGGCTGGAGCGGCGGCTGGCGTTTTGGCCTCACTTGGCGCAACGGCGCGCGCAGACGTATCAGTACAATGAGCTTGCTTAAAAGCCACATAATCCTGCCCGTTTAATGTCCCAGAGGCCTTAGCATTATTAAACGCCTTATGACAGGCAGCTAGGGAGGGCTTACCTGCCTCAATAGCAGGGGCAGCTAAAGCAGCATTCCCCCCGATTAAAGAACACACCATCATAGAGAGGCCCATAACGGATAGCTTCATCACATTCATATCCTTACAACGAACTAACAAATGAGGGGCAAATAATACCACTCTTTCACCATAATTCCACAAGCAGCCTCACCCCAACTCAAGGGCAAAGCTACCATATGCGCTTAGTTGAGCCGCTCGCCATGTTGGGCAAGGTCCAACCCCATTTGCTCCTCATCAGAGGAAACGCGCATACCAACCGTCTTATCGACGAGCCAGAAGATGATAGCTGTTAGGATAACAGACCATATAATCGTCACACCCACAGCCTCAGCCTGCCGCCCTAACTGCGCCCAACTTCCACTTACTCCAACTGGGTTTGAGGCCGTGGCAGAGAGCGGACCATAAGCAAATACGCCCGTCAGTAAAGCCCCAACAATGCCCCCTACGCCGTGCACACCAAAAGCATCTAGGCTATCATCATAACCCAAACGTGTTTTTAACACCGCAGCACTATAGAAGCACACACCACCCGCAATCAGCCCAATCGCTAATGCCCCACTGGGGAGGACAAAGCCCGCGGCCGGTGTTACCGCCACAAGCCCTGCCACCACGCCAGAGATAATCCCCAACGCTGTCGGTTTGCCATGACGCCACCATTCTACCAGCATCCAGCCTACACCACCGCCAGTGGCAGCGACCTGTGTTGTGAGCATCGCCATACCGGCCCGACCATTCGCCCCAAGGGCAGAGCCTGCATTAAAGCCAAACCAGCCTACCCAAAGCAGCGAGGCCCCGATAATCGCATAAGCCAGATTATAGGGGGACATATCATCACGCTTTAGCCCGTAACGGCGGCCAATCATCAAGGCACAAACCAACCCGGCCACACCAGAATTGATGTGAACAACTGTACCCCCGGCAAAGTCCACAGCCCCTAACCCAGCAACCCAGCCAAGCGGGCTCCATACCCAATGAGCCACCGGCGCATAAACCAGCAACGACCATAGAATCGTAAAAACACACAGCCCAGCAAAGCGGATACGCTCTGCAAAAGCCCCTGTCAGCAGGGCTGGTGTGATGATGGCAAAGGTCATCTGGTACATCAGATAAACGCTCTCGGGGATGGTCATAGGTGTTTCTGCCGGAGTCCCCGCCCCTAAGGTAAAGGCTCCGTCCGTCCCTTGATGGAATTGCGATGCAACCCCCCGTAGGAAAAAGCGAGAAGCATCACCAATCCACGCCGTCCCTGTCGAGAAGGCTAGGCTATAGCCGAGGACCATCCACACAATGCTCACAATACAGCAAATCCCAAAGGACTGAACCATAGTGGAGAGGACATTCTTCCGCCGCACCATCCCAGCATAGAACAACGCTAAGCCGGGGACCGTCATCAGCAAGACAAGAGCCGTGCTGACCAACATCCATGACGTATCGCCTGTATCAATCGCACGCATTAGAGGGCTCCTTCACCTGTCTCGCCTGTCCGGATACGGACCATCTGCTCCACATTTGTGACCATAATCTTGCCGTCACCAATACGGCCTGTACGGGCTTTTTCGGTAATGGCCTCAATAATCTCTGGCACACGCTCATCAGAAACAACCGTTTCCAGCTTAATTTTGGCGATGAAGCTAATAGTATATTCAGCCCCACGATAGATTTCTGTCTGGCCCTTCTGCCGGCCAAAACCGCGCACCTCCGTCACAGTCAGCCCATGCACACCCAGCTCCGCAAGGGCTTCGCGTACATCATCTAATTTGAACGGTTTGATAATTGCCGTTACAAGCTTCATCCCCTCTGGCCCTTTTCTACCGTTGGTCTGTTACTACACTGGAATGAAATCGTGCCACCTTCACAACGATTTCTGCAAGTCTTTCTTTTCGTCAAAGATAGAGCTAGACACAAAAGACCCGCCCCTCTGGCAAAAAAGCCACCCTCTTGGAGGGGCCTCCAGCCCTCTCTTTGCAGGCCGGGAAGGATACATGGCTTATGCGTACAGATTACGACCTCTGCATTAATGGTGGTGGCCCTATCGGGGCGACAATAGCGTGCTTATTGGCGCAAAAAGGCCTCCGCATCCTTCTCCTAGAGCGCGCACCTCTCTCCCCCACGCCAGACCAAAACCCTGATGGTCGCGCCTATGCCCTAGCCGAGGGTGTCCGCCCTTTATTAGAAGAGGCTGGTATCTGGCAGGCCCTGCCCCTACCACCGCAGGCAATTACGACCATCCATGTCACAGATAGCCAAGGGCGAGTCCCCGCAGCCTCCCGCAGCACTCTTGCTGATGGGCTAAGCTTTACCGAGGAGGATGCCCCAGACCACCGCCCTTTTGGCTGGATGGTCGAAGCACATAACCTCCTCGCTGCTATTGCTAGCACCCTCACTTCTCAACCGGGGCTGGATGTACGCGCCCCCGCTACAGGGCAGTTCCAGTTTACGCAAGATGAAGCCCGTATCACGCTCTCAACGGGTGAAACAGTCTCCGCAGCTTTAGTCATCGCGGCTGATGGACGCCAATCCCGCTTACGCCAACAAGCCGGAATCGGCCTAACGCGCATCCCTTATCATAAGACGGCCCTTGTCAGCGTGTTAGCTCATACGCTGCCTCATCATGGTAGTGCGCTGGAGAACTTCCTCCCTCAAGGCCCCTTTGCCCGCCTTCCCCTCCCCAGCATAGAAGGCCACCCCCACCGCTCCGCCATTGTATGGACCGACCGCGCTGAACGAATCGCCCATTTCACGAGCCTTGCCCCACATCATTTTGCCCATCTCATTAAAGAACGGCTTTGTGGCGAGGAGCTTGGATCACTGGAGCTTATCGGCACGCATTGGACCTACCCACTCGCCTCCCAATATGCCCATCGCTATTACGCCACACGGCTGATTTTAGCGGGAGATGCCGCCCATGGCTTGCACCCTGTTGCAGGGCAGGGGATGAATCTTGGCTTTCGTGATGTCCGCACGATCGTTGCGCTATTGGGGGAGGCCTTCGCCCATGGGGAGGACCTCGGCTCCCCTTCCTTATTACGGCGTTACCAACAGCTAAGCCGCCCCGGTAATCTTGCCATGCTCGCTGGATGTGACATGATGGAGCGTCTTTTCAGCACGGATGTCCCTTTCATTCGCCATGCCCGCCATGCAGGGCTTATGGCCTTACGGCGGCTCCCAACCCTACGGCAAGGGTTTGTCCGGCGCGCCATGGGTTTATAATTCTAAAGGCATATCTTTTATGGCCGGTTTTCTTGACACATTCCCACAATCCTCCTCTGAGCCACGATTTTTAGCTGAGTTTTGGGCTATCATGCAGGCACAAGCGTGTTGCTGCTCTGATGCGCTCATCCAAGATCTCTTTGCGGTGAATATTTGTAATCATGGAGATTTTGCCTCTGCTTTAGCCTCGCTCCTCAGCACAAAGCTGACTGACCGCGCCATGACCGAGCCAACGCTCATGCGCCTCATCACCTCTACATTAGAAGATGACCCCACCATTACCCGTGCCGCTGCTTCGGATATTGTCGCCACATTTCAACGGGACCCGGCATGCCCGGACCTCGTAACGCCTTTTCTCTTTTTTAAAGGCTTTCAAGCTCTGCAAGCTCATCGCATTGCTCATCACCTCTGGCGCGTTGACCGCAAGCCGCTCGCTTATCACTTTCAAAGCCGTGTGAATGAGAAATTCGGCATCGATATCCATCCCGCAGCACAAATTGGCCAACGCATTACCATCGATCACGGCACGGGCATCGTCATAGGCGAGACAACCATCATTGAGGATGACGTCTCCCTTTTTCAGAATGTTACCCTCGGCGGAACAGGGAAAAATAGCGGCCAACGCCACCCTGTCATCCGGCAAGGCTGCATGATTGGGGCAGGGGCAAAAATACTCGGCTATTTAGAGATTGGGGCTCATGCCCGCGTTGGGGCTGCCTCGGTTGTGCTTGGCAATGTCCCACCACGCTCTACCGCTGTAGGCAACCCTGCCCGCATCGTCCGTTTTGGCGATATGGACCAAGACTTCTTAAATTACCAAATCTAAACAACATCCCCCACTTATCCCCAGTTTCGGGGATAGGTTGGGGCATCATCCTGTGTGTTGCAATGGGAGAAATGTGGATAAGATTTCACGACTCCCCAAAAACCGCCCCATGAGGCTGTGCGCTCTTTCCTCCAACAAAAAAGACTGACGTGATGGAGGACACCACGCCAGCCTCTCTTTTAGTCAGTGAGCTGATAAGCCCCCTTCCCTCTTATTGATGAGAGAAATGGAAGCTCATAGAATAATCGTAGGTTTGCCCCGGTTTTAGCTCAATGCTGGGGAAGGACGGCGTATTAGGGCTGTTGGGGAAGAACTCCGGCTCGAAAGCAAGCGCATCACCCTGCCGATATGTCTTACCCGCCAGACCATAATATGTGCCGTAAATATGGTTTGAAGAATAGAACTGCATCCCCGGCATGTTGGTGGAGACTTCCATCACACGGCCAGAATGAGGGTCTGTCACACGGGCCACAACGCGTTCTACATCACCCGCTTTGGACGGCCCATTAAGGACCATGCATTTATCATAACCTGTTTGAGGCAGCATCTGCGGGTGCGGCTGACGTAGGCCATCGCCAACACGGCGCGGCTGACGGAAGTCAAACGGTGTGCCATCAACAGCGGCAAGCTCACCTGTCGGAATGGATTGTGCATCTGTCTTGAGGTAATGGTCCGCATACATCTGCACAATCTCATCATCCACAGCGCCAGATCCCTCACCATTGAGGTTCCAATAATTATGTGTGGAGAGATTCACAACAGTCGGAGCATCCGTTGTCGCTTGGAAGTGCAGGCTCAGCGTATTATCGGAGCGCAGACGATAAATCGCATGTGTTGTCAACGTGCCGGGGAAGCCTTGGTCACCATCAGGGCTAACCACCTTAAACTCCACATAAGCACCGTCAGCATCAACACCTTTGCGCTCGATTGTCCAAAGCTTCTGAGCAAAGCTGTTAGGCCCACCATGAAGGGTATTTGTCCCTTCATTAGTGAGGGTATGATACGTTTTCCCCTCCAGCGTGAAGGAGCCATTAGTAATACGATTCGCCACGCGACCTAGCACAGCCCCGAAGCGAGGGTCTCCATTATTGCGCTCATATTCCCCAATATTAGGGAAGCCAAGCACAACATTACCAAGATGGCCGTTCTTATCGGGGACATCCATTTTATGAATGGTTGCACCATAGGTCAGCAAAGTAACCGTTACGCCGTTATCATTGCTGAGGGTGACTGCTTTTACTTTCTGCTTGTCGGAAAGATGCCCCCAGTCCTGCACACTAACCTTAGGGTGCGCCACAGCCATACCAGACAGAGCCACACTGGCGGCTAAGGCACTAGCCGATAAAAGCCAACCACGGCTTTTTAGAAAACGGGGCATGTAATTTCTCCCACTCCAGAAAAGATAAACCCACCCTGAGCAGCTCCGCCTATGACAGAGGGATAATCCACACCAAGGTAGGCACTCATCTCAACGCTTAACGATGCAAAAATGCAATACCCTCTTTTCTATTACAATTCTGCTATGCGAAAGGGGTAGGCAAGGCCAAATAAGTAACCTATGTTCACTTGGCGCAGGTTTTATAACCTGCCATAGATAAGAGTCTTAATGCGTTACAGTCCCGGCCCGTTCCCGTTTGGGCATTTCCCCTTTCCACCTATAGGGGAGATACCTCCCATAGCCGGGCCTTAAAAGAAGCAGGAGCGGCAACAACATGGCGTGCAAAGGCAGCACAATGCAGCATCACAAGGGCAAAAAAGCTGCCCTGTTCACACTGGTCGGCTGCCTTACTTTATCGTCTCTTGCAGGATGCACCGCCAAGCCCCCTAAAGACCCTGATGAGTTAGCTGACTATAAAGCTGCAAATGATAAGTTTGAGCCTTTTAACCGCAAGATGTTCAACATCAATATGTGGGTGTATCACAAAGCTCTGCGCCCGGTTGGACGTTTCTGGCAGAAGCATGTTCCCCAGCCCATCCGCACCTCGGTTGCGACATTGAATGAAACATGGCGGGAGCCTGCGGTCTTCTTCTCCGATGTTGGGGCAGGGCGTCCCCGCCGCGCTGGTGATGCGTTTATGCGCTTCCTCCTAAATATGACAACGGCGGGCTTTTATGACGTTGCCAAACATTTGGGCTATAAGCAGCATGAGACAGACCCCGGCATGGTCCTTGCCCTCTGGGGGGTCAAGTCCGGTCCGTATCTCTTTCTCCCCGGCTTAGGGCCAAGCAGCTTCCGCGATGCGGCGGGCTATGCGCTGGGTCAGGGGCTAACACCAATTAACTATGTGCCCAGCGGTTATGGGCTTATCAGCTTCAACTGGGGCTATAACATCCTTGGCACATTCAATACCTTCGCCGATAATACAGACCAGCTCGACCAGCTAGAACATCAAAGCCTAGACCCTTACGCCTTCATGCGGAGTGCATGGCAGCAGCAGCGTCAGAGCCAGATTGATGCCCTAAAGGCCGATCACCGCGCTACAACGCCTGACTGGTACTGACAATCCCGTCCTCACTAAGGACAGCCCTTTTTAGAAGGATTCCCCACACATGATGCTCCGTCAGCTTACACGCCGCACCATTTTGGGAGCTGCCAGCCTACTCGCTCTCGCCCCCATGTTGGCATTCGCCGCACCTTCCAGCGAGGAAGCGAGTGCGTTCGTTAATGATTTTGGCGGGAAGTTAGTCGCTGTTATGAATAGTAACACGACATTGGATAAAAAACGCAACGCCCTCCTCCCGCTCCTGCGTCAGAATATAGATGTGCAAGGGATTGGGCGGTACTGCCTAGGACGTTTCTGGCAGCAAGCCACGCCAGAACAGCAAAAGATTTATCTTGAGTTGTTTGAGGATGTGCTGCTCAATGCTGTAACCGCCCGGATGGGAGAATATGAGAATATCTCCTTCCGTTTGGTCGATAATGTCGCTTCCCCCGCAGGGCAGAAAGTGACGCTCCAAATTAGCCGTCCCAATCATCCTTCTGTGATGATGACAGCCGTTATTGATGGCGAACCTCCCAAGGTTGTGGACCTCTACGGCGAGGGCGCAAGCATGCGGATGACCCAGCGCAGCGATTACACCGCTTACCTCACACGCCACGGCTATAAGGTGCAGGCTCTTATTGATGCGCTAAAACATCAGCTTGGCCGCCAATAAAGCGCAGCACATTATGATGTTCCAACATAAGGGGGCGTTCGGCCCCCTTTTCGCTAAGCATCCCTGCTTTCTTCACATCGCATGACAGACGAACTCTCCCTCTACGACTTCACCCTCCCGCGCGACTCTATCGCGATCGAACCCGCCCGCCCGCGTGATACGGCGCGTCTCCTCCACGTCATTCCCCCCGCCCTTACAGGAACAGAGCAGGCCCGCCTCACCCTCCACCACATCCATAACCTCCCAGACCTGCTAAAAGAGGGCGACCTCCTCATCGCAAATAATACAGAGGTCATCCCTGCTAAGATGGAAGCCCGCCGGGGCGAGGCTCGCATTGGCATCACGCTCGACCGCATCTTACCAGAGGGGCAATGGCACGCCCTTGCCCGCAATGCGCGTAAATTACGCCCTCATGATACACTCCATTTTGAGAATGACCCCGTCACCGCCACCATCCTCACCAATGAGGGCGATGGAGCGATTACCCTTCGTTTTTCAGTTGAGGGGGATGCGTTCGATAGGTTTTTAGAACGCCGCGCAGCTCTGGCCCTGCCACCTTATATTGCTCGCCCTCATGGCCCCACAGAGGCGGATGCGCATGATTATCGCACCATTTTCTCCCGCTTTCGTGGGGCTGTAGCCGCCCCAACGGCGGGACTACACTTCACCAATGACGTCTTAAAAGCCCTCACTGCCAAAGGAATCGCGCAGGAAACACTCACCCTCCATGTCGGGGCGGGGACATTCCTGCCTGTTCGCAGTAGCATTGCCGAGCATAAAATGCATGCTGAATGGGGGCATATCACCCCAGAAACGGCCCAACGAATCAATGAGACGCGTGCCCGTGGGGGCCGTATTGTCGCCGTGGGAACGACAAGCCTCCGCCTCTTAGAGAGTGCGGCTGATGAGCATGGACTCATTCACCCTTGGCAGGGGGAGACATCCATTTTCATCAAGCCGGGCTACCGCTTCCGCGCTGTTGATGCGCTGCTCACAAACTTCCATCTACCACGCTCAACCCTCTTTATGCTGGTGTGCGCCTTTGCAGGGACGGACACTATGCGCCACGCTTATCATTACGCCATCACCGAGGGATTACGATTTTACTCCTACGGCGATGCTTGCTTATTGGAGCGCACCCCATGACACCCTCCACCCCTCGCCCAACCCTTACCGCCTCCGAGCATATGCATTGGCAAAAGGAGGCCCAATCTGGGCAAGCCAGAGCGGGGTGGCTGCACACACGCCACGGCAGTGTCCCCACCCCAACCTTTATGCCTGTTGGGACGGTCGGGACGGTCAAAGGCATTACGATGGATAATGTGCGGGCTACCGGGGCTGGTATTGTGCTGGGCAATACCTATCACCTCATGCTCCGCCCCACCGCAGAGCGCGTACAACGCCTAGGGGGCTTACACCGCATGATGGATTGGCCAGGGCCTATCCTAACCGATTCTGGTGGCTTCCAAGTCATGTCCTTAGGGCCATTGCGTAAGATGGATGAAGATGGCGTGACCTTCCGCTCCCATATTGATGGCAGTGCCCACCGCCTCACGCCTGAAAGCTCGACAGACATCCAATATAAGCTAGATGCCACCATCACAATGGCCTTTGATGAATGTCCTGCCCTCCCCGCTACTAAAGAGGTGCTAGCGGCCTCCATGCAGCGTTCTATGCGATGGGCAGCGCGCTCCCGCGAGGCATTTATCGCCCGCCCCGGCTATGGGCAATTCGGCATTGTCCAAGGTGGGACAGAGCCCGACCTACGCGCAGAATCCGCCCGCGCCCTGCGTGACATCGGCTTTGAGGGCTATGCGATTGGCGGCCTCGCCGTGGGGGAAGGGCAAGAGCTGATGTTCTCCACGCTGGATTATACAACCCCCCTCCTCCCTGAGGACCAACCACGTTATCTCATGGGTGTTGGCACGCCTGATGACCTCTTAGGAGCCGTTATGCGTGGCTGCGATATGTTCGATTGCGTCATGCCCTCCCGTGCTGGCCGTACTGCCCGCGCTTATACCGAGCGCGGGACATTAAACCTCCGCAATGCTCGCTTTGCTGAAGATACACGGCCTATCTCGCCAGATGATGATAGCCCTATGGCAGGCCGCTATAGCCGCGCTTATCTTCATCATCTTTTCCGCGCGAATGAGATGTTAGGGCCGATGCTCCTCACCCTTCATAATCTCGCTTACTATCAACGGCTCATGCGCCAAATTCGCGCTGCGATTATAGCGGGCACATTAGAGCAAACCGCAGCCGAACTCCGCCAAAACTGGGCCAAAGGCGATTGGAGCGAGGAGGAATACCCCATGCCTCGCTACCATCAAGATTAACTCTCCCCCTCTTTTAAGGTTAGGGGACATGCTCCTTATACCGGGCCCAATCTGTCGCTAAGTGCCGCACAATGGGGCTGGCAACACGATAAGCGGCGTCCGTTGCGGCATGAAGGCCCGGTAGATTTTCCTCATGCGCGGCATTGGCCAACATCGTCGCGGGGGTAACAGCGGTGGGCGGCATATCAAAATTGCTGGCAGTCCGTAGGATAAGGATACGCTGCGCATCCACACGGCCCGCTTTCGCTTGCAAGGCCAAAGCTTGGCAGAGGGCAATATCTTCCTCCGCTGTTGTCACCATCTCCCCTTGATGGTCCGTCCAATAAGACACCCACCGCTCTGCCCAACGATTCATCCGCGCCCCGAGCCAATAAGTCTCGCTAGAGATGGTATCGCCTATCATCACATGAGGGGGCTTTAGAGCCTCGGGAAAGTCTTGATAAACATGACGATGGGCCTGTAAGGCTGCGTTATCAGGCAAAGTTATGGCCTTTGTGTACTCATACGCCCATTGCACCAGAGAAGGCCGTAATTGATACGCCATATCCCCCGCGATGGAATGAAGCGGCGGGCGGGGGTACTCATCAGGTACATGCCCTTGGAGAGGCGTAAAGCCATCCGGCCAATCGGCTGGTATTTCACGTGAATCAATAAGATGTGCAGCCCCACCATTGACCACATAACGCGCCCAAGCGGCCGAGCCGAGGCTTGCTTTATATGGGTTCACCCCCGCAATCCCAGCTAATATGAAATAAGCATGACGGAGGTCAAAACGAGGGTCTAACGCTAAAGCCGTAATGGCGGCGGCCATATGGCTGGGGCCTTCCCCGCTTACAAGCCCCAACACATGGTCCTGCGCGTTATAGCGCAGCACACCATGCTCCGTCCCCGGTGCAGGGAAGCTTTGCTCCAACGGGTAACGCTCCACCCAATGTTGAAACTCCCCCGGCATATCGCCTCTATCCTGCCCAAGCTCAAAGGTCGTCACCACCACAACGCGCACCTCCAGCGGCGCGGCCTGCGCGTGGGCTTTAACCCCTATTCCTACCCCAGCTATGACGCCCGCTAGCATAACGCCGCAAAACCGTCTCATCCTGCTACAACTCATGATCATGCCTTCCCTCTCATCATCACACGGCCCTTATGGTGTAGAAGTCAATAAAGGATTTGCCATTATATCGGCCTCAAAGTGATGAAAGGCCGCCTCTAACTGCCATTGCAACTTGGCCTTTAAACTCCGCTGTAGAAGGCGGGTGCAATCAGAGGCGATATTATCAGCCCGCCCCCACTCTCCACCCCCTGCACAGGAAGGCACAATCTGCCCCGGTTGCCGCCCTACCCATAAGCTCTCCCCCGGTAGGAACCCATATTCCAAACTCGTGCGGGAAAGCTGAATAAGAGTCGGATAATCCAGATGATAAGCCAGCACGGCCCGCATATAATCTTGCGTTAAATCACTACGCGAGACGCCTTCATCATCGGTGGAGAGGGCCACAGGCACACCCGCATAACGGTAAAGCGGGAAAGGATGGCGCGCGCCCTTAACGGACAAAATCTCATCATTACTGGTGAGATTCACCTCCACTAAAATCTTCCGCTTTGCCATCTCATGTAGCAACCCTACCGGGTCGCGCTCCCACAGCACATCCACCCCATGGCCAATACGCTCCGCCCCTGCGACCTCAATCGCCTCACGGATATGATGGTCCAAATCCGCCGCAGGCACGAGAGACGGTGTTACCTCCCCTGCATGAAGGCTCAAATGCGTGCCGGGGTAGCGTTGATTGAGATAATGGAACATCTGCATATGCAGGTCGTAATCACGCAGGGCGATGGGGTCATCCTCTGGGGCTACGATATTCACCCCCACAAAACGCGCATCCTGCTTAACGCTCTCATAAGCAGCCACAAGCTGCGTCCATACAAAAGGCGCAGGGAAAATGCGTAAAATAGAATAATGATAACGTATCGTCACGCCACACCCAGCTGCGGCATGGCTGGTGCCACATTGCATCACAGCATGGGCGCGGGCCTCCATCGCATCCACAGCCTGACGCGAGAGCGCGCCCATCTGGCCCAACGCAGGACGCAGAGCCTCATAAGCGGCTTTTAAATCAGCAGTATTTTTAAGGGGCGGTAAGGAGGCCTTGTGCATCATCTCCCCTAAAAGGGGGAAGGAGAGCGGGGCAATTTGTAGCTCTACATAATGCACATGGTCACGGGCGGCTTGATTGGCTGCCTCGGCCAACATATCGCCTTGATGAGCCTGATCCACCACAGCAAACCGCAAAAAGGTCGCAAAGAAATGGTCATGACCGGAGCGATCCTCCCCCGTTGGCACATAATGCCGCATGGAAAGCGCATTGACCATCTTATCCCACGCTGCGGCATTATCCACTAACAAAGCCGCCTGTATCTGCCCCGCTGCCGGATGGGGGCATGGTTTAGATAGAATCGTTTGCTCTGTAAGCGAAACACAAAGCCCATCCTGCGCGGCCCATTTTAAAAAGCTTTCCGCATATACCGCACCAGAGAGATGATTATGCAAATCCGCCCCTTTGGGGAAGGCTCGTAAGAAAAGCTCCAGCCGCACAGGGTCACTTTTAAGCGACTCAAATAATGCAGGGACCGAGGGCACACCCGCCGCCGCATAAGCTGGGTGAACCATCATAATAATAAGGCAGGATAAAAGCTGTAAGACTCTCATAGCCCTATCATGGCGTCCCTACGCGTAACTGACAAGAAAATCCCCTTCCCCCATACGGCACGACCTGTCACTATCTCCTCTTATGCAGCACAACCCAACAGCGTATCGCCTCCAAAAACGCAGCCTCAGCCTATATGGGCATAGGACCTCCATCGCTTTAGAAGCAGAGTTTTGGCAAGTGCTGGAGAGCATGGCCCGCCACGCCCAATGCCCCTTGGCTACCTTTATCGCTAAGCTTGATACAGACCGCCCACCAGAACAATCACTGGCCTCGCTCTTGCGCCTTTCCGCCTTACGTTTTGCCCAACACCAGCATCATACACCCCCCTAACGCGCTGCGCTTTCATCACGCCTATTATACGCTCTTACCTATTCCCGCTGCTCTAATCTCCATGATAAGCTGACCTGGCTCGAATCACGGAGGCGGCGATGGCTTTCTGGGGAAAGATGTTTGGTGGGGTAGCCGGTTTTGCCGCTGGCGGGCCGGTCGGTGGCCTTCTTGGGATGATTTTAGGGCACCTTACCGATACGGATAAGATTCTCACCCCGCCTTCTGGCACATGGGGGGATCGCTTCCCCACCCAAGGGCGGCCAGACCCCCATAATGCTGCCTTTTTTACAGCGGCAAAACTCGCGGCTCTTTTTGGTAAAACAGACCAGCTTTACGGGCTGGGGGTCGTCACCCTCTCGGCCAAATTGGCCAAAATTGACGGCCCCGTAAATCGGGCAGAAATTAACGCATTTAAAGCGGCATTTCGCTTCCCAGCGGAGAATCAAAAGGAAGTCGGCCTCCTTTTTGACCGCGCCCGCGAACGGACAGATGATTTTGAACTATACGCCCAAGAGCTTGGCCGTGCCTTTGCCGATAAGCCCGAACCGCTAGAAAGCCTGCTGACCGTCCTCTTTCGGATTGCGAAAGCTGACCTCCCCGCTGGGGCGGAACTTCACCCCTTAGAGCAAGACTTCCTCCGCCGGACTCATCGGGCCTTTCGCCTTTCCGCCCGTGTATGGGAACGCGCAGAGACAGGCCAAGCCCGTGCTGCATCGACCTCCTCCGCGGCGGATTGTTACCGCATCCTCGGCATTAGCGCACAAGCCAGTGATAGCGAGGTCCGCACCCGTTGGCGCGTCTTAATCCGTGAATATCACCCTGACCGCCTCGCCCAACAACCCATGACCGACGCTCAGCGCAAAGCCGCGCAAGAGCGCATCGCGCGCATCAATGCCGCATGGGACCAAATTAAACGCGATCGCGGTCTATAACCGCCACGACGTTACGGCGTGACTCCCAGCGGGAGCGGCACCCAGCGCAGGCCCTCTTTATCCTGCACAAGCAGCAGAATATCCGTCCGTTTCAGCTCCCGTGCGCGGTCAAGAGCGTGTTGTAACGCATCTGGCGTATTCACCTCTTGTTCCCCCACTTGGAGAATCACATTCCCCTCCGCCATCATACGGCTCGCAGCAGGGCTGCCATCAAACACACGCAACACCAATACACCGCGCTGACTATCACTCAGCTCATATTGTGTGCGGGCTGTCTGGTCGATGACCCCGAGCTTCAAGCCGAGGTCATGCAGTGTTTTTACAACATGCTCAGGCGGGTGCGTATCGGAGGGGAGCGGGTCTTTCTCCTCCGGGTTTTTCCCTAACGTGAAGTCCACCACCTGATACGCCCCACGCCGCCATAGGGTGAAACGAACATGCTCCTTCGGCTCATGCCCTGCAACAAGGCGTGGCAATGTTTGACCTGTCACGGGTTGGCCGTTTAGAGCGGTGAGAATATCACCAACCTGTAACCCTGCCTTTTGAGCAGGACCATCCTTCACAACCTCTGCTACAATGGCCCCTGTCCCCCACATCTTCCCCGTTGAATCCCCCTCTTTATGGAAGGAGAGGTCCTCTGCCATCGTCCGCGTAACATCCTGATACCGCACGCCCAACCAGCCCCGGCGTACATAACCCCTCTGCCGTAATTGGGCGATAATCCCACGCGCATCATCAGCGGGGATGGCAAAGCCAATACCAATCGAATCCCCGCCTGAGCCCCCATAAATCAGCGTATTAATGCCAATCACTTCCCCTTTCAGGTTAAAGAGTGGCCCACCAGAATTACCATGGTTAATAGCCGCATCAGTCTGGATGAAATCATCATACAAACCGTGGTCCACATTGCGCTTACGCGAGGAGATAATCCCCGCTGTCACCGTACCGCTCAACCCAAAAGGATTACCAATGGCTAAGACCCAATCACCAATCCGGGCCTCATCACTACGGCCTAACGGGACAGAGGGTAAAGGACGATCCGCCGTGACCTGCAACACCGCGAGGTCCTCTTTACTATCCCGCCCTACAATCCGCGCGGGATATTCCGTCCCATCGGAGAGGGTCACGCTAACTTGCTGTGCATTCTCAATCACATGATTATTCGTCACGACCACACCGGAAGGGTCGATGATAAAGCCTGAGCCTAAAGCCTGCACCTGCCGCTCCGGCTTACCATCCTCATGCCGATGATGGAGATAATCATGAAAAAACTTCTCCAAGGGCGAACCGGGGGGAAAAGGCGAGGATTGCGGCCCGGCGGGGGCACTCCCATCGGGGCCTTCTGGCTGATGCTCATCAGCATGGATAACGCTGGAGACGGAAATATTCACCACCGCAGGCAAAAGCCTATCCGTTAAGGCTGCAAAGCCGGGCATCATCGCCGCCTCATGCGCTGCGCGTGCCGCCCCGGCCTCCCGCGCGGTCGTCATAGGCCCTGTAGCAGCGGGGGCCTCCGTCCCTGCCTCCCCTTGCGCCCATGCCCTATGAGACGGCACCATCACACCAGAGAGGAGCGCACATGACACCATGCAAGACAGCCATGCACGCGAAGATGAAAGAAGAGAAGAATACATGAATCGGCTCATGTGATAGAAACTACCCCACCACGCGCTGGCCGTCATCCTTCCAACGCGTTTGTTTATGTTTTTTTGCCTCATGAGGCAGTTTTATGCACGAGAGACCTTGCCCCATGACTGCTCAAGACGACACAACCACCCTCACGCAGCACATCACAACACTGCTTGAGGCCCATCATTTAGCCCCTCATGCCACAATCGAGGCCCTAACCTTAGAGCATAGCCATGCTCATCTCATTCTACGCATCACCGCAAAAGGCGCGCCTCTTTTGCATAAAAACCGTCAAGCTTTTGAGGACGCTATTACGCATCATCCGGCTATCGAGCGACTCACATTATCTCTGACAGCCCATCGTTCACCGTCCACCAGCCCATCACAAGCGGCCCCTTCTACAGGTGGCCATCGCCCACTCGCTTTAGGTGAACGCCCTAAACCCGGCTCTACAAATCATGCCGCCCCACCAGAGGCATACTTGCCAGAGGTAAAAGCCGTCATCGCTGTGGCCTCTGGCAAAGGGGGAGTTGGTAAATCCACCACGGCCGTCAATCTCGCTTGCAGCCTTGCGCGGCTGGGCCTGAAAACCGGCTTGCTTGATGCCGATATTTACGGCCCCTCCCTCCCGCATATGTTAGGTGAAACCCAAAAACCCATAGTGGACCATGGCAAGCTCCTCCCGCTTGAGCGTTGGGGGCTTAAGACCATGTCCATCGGCTATCTTGTTGAGAAAGAACAAGCGATGATTTGGCGTGGCCCCATGGTCATGGGAGCCCTCACTCAATTAATGAGCGATGTCTCGTGGGGGGCGTTAGACGTTCTCATTGTGGACCTCCCCCCCGGTACGGGTGATGCGCAACTCACCCTCACACGGAAATTATCTGACAAACTACAAAAGGGCGGGGCTGTGATTGTCTCAACCCCCCAAGATATTGCCCTGCTAGATGCCCGCCGTGGCGTGACATTATTTGAGAAAATAGGCACGCCCCTTTTAGGGTTGATTGAGAATATGTCCTATTTCTGCTGCCCTCATTGCCATGAGCGAACAGACCTCTTTGGCCATGGGGGCGCAAAGGAAGAAGCAAACGCCCTTAACATCCCCTTTTTAGGTGAGATTCCTTTGCTGCGCGACATCCGATGCAGTGCCGATGAAGGCACCCCCCTCGTCCTGCGCGAGCCTGACAACCCCGCCTCGCAGGCTTATACAGCCATCGCCCGCCACCTAAAGGACCAGCTCAGCCACCATGACGCGGCGTGATGTTGTTATCCATTTTTTGGTATAAAACGCCCATCATCTTCTGAAAGCATAGTTTATGGCCTCTCTTTATTCCCCTCATAAATGGCTCCTCGTTATCAGCCTTACTATGATGTGCGTTAGCCTTACGGCCTGCACCACCCATCAAGAGGTCGCTCATCGCGGCCTCTCCTCAGATGGGTACGGCTTTGTCGCCAATGGCCCCGTCCTCGCCCCGCCAGAGCATCTCACCCAGCATCAAGGCCCCGCCGCACATTAAGCTTTGCCTTAAAGCTGCGGCTATTTCTCCGTTTTTGCATTTTCCCTCTTGATTTCACTCTCCAAAAATGAGATGAAGCCTCCGTCGCCGGATTAGCACAGTGGTAGTGCAGCGGTTTTGTAAACCGAAGGCCGGGAGTTCGAATCTCTCATCCGGCACCATGATTCCCCACCATTCTGCTGGTTTTTATGGCATCGCGCTAAGCGCGTAGGACCTATGGAACGTATAAAGCGTATCTAAGGCCGGATAAAAGCCAACATACTTTTCGAGAAGCCAATTTTATCAGAGTCGCTTGGCACCTGCCTCCCCCCTTAAAAATAGGGGAGGCAGGTGCCGTTTGTGCCGTACTAATGCTGTTACCGCTTTAACAATTTGCCATATGTCTCATTCGCTGCGGCCTCAATCGTCATTGTGGGATTAGAGCGACAGACGCTATCAAACACAGAGATAATAACATCGCTAGATGTCACCTTATTGATAAGCAGCTCTTTCCCCGTTGCAGCGGCCATAGCGTTATCAATGCCAGTTATTGCACCCTGCACCCAGCTATACACCAAAGGCTTTGCCATAGGGTCTTTGCTGTTTAAGTGGAACTTACAATGTTTCAGACCAATACCCACAACAAGATGCTGCGTTTCAGCATGTTGTATATCCACCTGCTGTGCATCCGCAGCGTGTGCCGCTACCGGGGCAGATAAAGGCAGAAGCAGAGTGGCACATAGTAAAAGACGTTTCATTCTCTTAACCTCCAAAAACATACCCGATAAGCGTTACGTTATTTCACGCACACTATCTAGCTCTTTCTAAAAGCAGCAATAAAGAGCAAACCAACATATTTTGCTCCCTCTGCTTGTGATATAAAGCCTTTCCTCGCCATAATATGATGGTTATGACATGACATAATCGCCCTATATAGGCGTCATCCCTACACAGATTAAAGGCTTTTGCCGTTTCATGAAAAACACCTTCCCCGGTTTCATCGGGCTTGCCCGTTTATTTGATCTCTTTGAGGGGGGAGCTATGCTCATCCTCTCCCTCTGCATCACCATTGTCGCCTGCTTAGGGTTGCTGCATGTCGTAGTGGCCGTTGTAAAGCTGGTGCTTCATGCAGGCTTACAACCTACAGACCCCGCTATATTGCAGGAAGTCTTCGGCCTCTTTTTCACAGTGCTAATCGCTTTGGAGTTCCGCCACTCCATCCTCGTCCTACCAAGCTCGGAATCTCAGGGGATGATTCGTATGCGTTCGGTCTTGCTCATCGGCATGATGGCCGCGGTACGTAAGTTCATCGTGCTGGACCTTAACGGTGTCAATGTCCGCGAACTGCTCGCCCTCTCCGCTGCTGTTTTATCACTTTCTGCAGCTTATTGGCTTGTCCGGGGTAAGGCGATGGCCCGTGTTGATGCCACAATCCCTCCACCCTCACAGACAAGCCAAGACACGCAACCTCAGAAGAACTGAACGTGTGATTTAAAGCCAAGCATCGCCGCATCTTTTAAAACGCGCTGCATGCCGGGGTTAAAGTAATATTGGAAGTCCGGCGCGAAGGTCACACCCCGCATGACATGGATACGGTATGTGGCCTCCAGCGTACTCCCCCAACGCTGCACCCCATAAGACCCCCACATAAGCGGGGCCCCGCCAGAGGAATAATAAGGGCTGCCCGCCGCTGGAGCCATGCCATGCTCCACCTGGAAACGCTGCGCCGCCCGTGTGGAATGACTAGAACCTGTGTAAGAGAAAGATACACCCACCGTATCAAGCGGGCGCGCACGCCAAAAGCCAGTATCAACCAACCCAAAAGCGTATAATTTACCGCGCATGGCAACATCTGGCTTGTTCCAATACGCATCAAAGAAGGCAATCAAACCCCCTTCCACCGTATCTTTGGTAGGATGGCGGATAATCATCTGGTCGGCCAAGAACCACATACCCCAGTTGAAGTTACGGCGAATCCCTGTCCCCGGCACCGCATCCCCAACGCCATTGCAGGTCGGGCAATTCGGGATTCTCATCATCGTTTGTCCAGCATTACGGCGGTTAGGGGGATTATACACACCGAGATAATGGTCTGATGTATCAGGCGCAAAACCGACTTTATAATGGCCAGATAAATGCGCTTTACCGAACTCTGGCTCCCAACCGAACTCAATAGGCGTCAAGACACCACTAATCATCGCACCATTAAACTTAAAACCGGTTCGGTTCTCCTGCACACCGTAAATGCCGCGCTCTGGGAAATACACACCAACCTGAATATACGTACTATTTGTTGGCCGTGCCCGAATACGCGCCGCCCAGTTTGTCCCCGGATAAGAGGAACGCACATAGTTATCCGTCACAGCCTTCGGGTTACCGCAGAAGGCATTATTCATAAAGTTACAGTAAAGTGGGCTATTGGCAAAGTCTGTATTGCTGGACATCCGCCCCATAGCAATATTCAGACGCCCACCCCATAATGTTTCTTCCCCATAAAAATGGACAAGATGGAACACGACGTTACCGCCACCGCCATAGATTTCCTGACTGGGGTTTGTATTATCCCCAAACATCTTACTTGCGGAAATACCATAACGCCCCACGCCAATAATATGAGTCTCAAAGCCACGAATACCGGCTAATTTGTACCAATCAATATCATTTTCAAAACTATATTGCCCCGCATTGGAGGAACCCTGCTTTAAGCCCAATCCTTTGGTCGGGCTGGTAATCGCCCCGGCAAACTCGTTCGTTGTATCAACCATAATAGCAACGCCACGATCCCGCAGCCAATGGTTCCACTTCATCTGTGGTAGCAAGGCCTCTGGGTGGGGCAAAGGTGGGCCAGATTTGCTCTCCGGGTCACCTTCATGCAACGGGATATTCACCCGCTCTAGCAATTCTTTTCCATTTTCCCCAAAAACCCCAAACTCCTCCTTAGGGTAATTGGAATAAGGCTGCGTCTTCATCCCCATATGACGCATAAAAATCTGCGCTGTATGCTCTGCCGTTTCCCGCTGTGCTTGAGCCGATGCCAGAGGGGGAGCTGTATGCAAGGGCGGAGAGGTATGTTGACCGCCTTTTTTAAAGAGATATTCCATTTGCCCCGCTTTTGTCTCAGGCTGAATGGTTTTACCTGCTACCTTCATCACGGGCGACACACCTTTGGGAGCAGAGTAAGAAAGCGCATGCTCATACGCTGCTGGCTCCCCCGCAGCCCATAAAGGCGAAGCAGTCGCACAGAAGCAAAAAGTCGCAGTAAAACAACGATATAACGCTGAGAAAGATACGCTCATATAGTCAACGCTTCCCTATCGGCCAGCCTCATTAAAAAGATAGGCGCATTTTATGAAAGAATATTAATCACGTCTATATGAGCAGATAATCAAGAATAACTTGTCACTACTTTGTCACAGTGTGGGAAAAACTACTGCCCTTCCTTACCGTTTTCCTCCCCCTCCGCTTGGAAAAACCGTAACGAACGCACCAGAATAGCTCGGCATAATGCCTCTGGGTCCATCGGCAAATAAGATAATCGTTCATCCGAACAATGTCTCATCATATCGACCAATCGCGCCATAATACCCGGCTGCTCTTTTATATAGGCTTCCACATTAGCTGTGGCCCCTTTTTTTATACAAGCAAGTTTCTCAATAACAAATCTGCAAATAACCAAACGTATTTTCTCTAAAAACTCATTAGAGAAAATACCTATACGCGATAACCATGTCGCTAAAATATTAACCCAAACACCAAGTGACAATGCTTTAACATCATGCTTTGTTAGATCATAAATACCAGTACTTGGACGGTATGGTAATGAATCAACAGCCCATGCAGCAATATCAAAACACGCAGCCAATCGCCCTGTATCAAAAGCTTCTTCTACCGGGCAATGCTGAAAATTATCCACCGCGATGAAGGAAACAACCACCTCATCATCACTATCCAATGCCATAGGGTAATACTGCAACACAGACCGGTAAATATCATCATTACCGCTCCCATCATGCAGCCCTACAAGGCATCGCTTCTCCTCCCCTAACTGCTCTGTCCCCGGGAAAGACCAAACCCCTGTAAGAATAACAGGCAGCATCCGCACCCCAAACCCTACTAACGCCGCAGCCTCGCGATACCCCACTAAAAAGCGCGCAGCCTCATCACTCATATAGCCTTGTTGTTGAAACACAGCCCCATCAGCTGTTGCTACAATGATGCCAATCACGTCACTCTCTCTATCCCCTCCCAACCAAACGGCTTTAAGGAGAAATGATGAAGGAAATCCTCGACCCATTCATCTCTTCATAAACACATACTGTACCCACCTAAAACATAATGCTATAAAATATCGTTAAAAGAGTGTAACATCACCATGAATTTCCTTATCATTCAAATCTTTACCATGATTTAAAATATGTCTTACCTGCGAGAGGTGAACATCTTTAAGAATAGAATCAGATGAATAATTTAAATTATCTAAATTAGCCATCGAACATCCCATGCGCTTTAATACAGAGCGTACGGCTTCTATCTCTTGCGTTAACGCGTCAAGTTCTTGCAGGCGTTCCATTTGCTCTGCATTTAAGTTCCCAGTTGCAATGTAACGAGCGACCGCCTCTTGTACATCAGATAGTTTATGACAACTATCATCCAACACCATGGCTAGACGTTGCACTAAGGCAGCTGCCTGTATGATAGTCCCTTTGCTCATGCTCGTGCCTCCATATACTCATTTTACATCAGCATTTATGCTGCAATACTTTTCCCGTTGTAGGCCAAAACCGGATACGGCGTACTTTATGCCCGCCAAGACTATAAGCAACGCAGTGCAGATGCGTCCGCTTTACATAATCCCATAAGAAATCAACATTCTTTTGCCCGATATCACTGGCTACGGACAAAACCGACGCCCCACCAAACGCCTTACATTCAAGACGTTCTCTTACACAGCCCGCTTTTATCAGACGCTCTATAAGGTGATTCATGGCATTAACCCCATAAAGATACGCTGTGCTAGAGCTTGACCCGACACAATCCTCCCCCGGTAAGAGAAAATGATTCATCCCTCCTACCCCCGCATATGGGTCATACATGCACACCGAAATACATGAACCAAGCAAGGTGCTAAACACGACAGATGAATCATCCGAAACCGCTAGCTCCCCTTGTATCAAGGTCATGATATTCAGTGGCGATATCACCTGATAGGCCCAAAGACTTTTTCCAACGTTTCCTTCAGCTTTGCCAATGTATAAGGCTTTGCTAGAAAGTTATTGACCCCTGCCGACACAGCCTTTTGTACTAGGCCCGCATTAGCCTCCCCTGTAAGGATAATAAAAGCTAATTTGGACGTCTTCGGGTTAGCGCGCACAGCCTCTAATAAGGCTAAACCATCCATACCCGGCATGTTAAAATCAGAAATAACAAGATGAACCGGGTGGCCCTCTAAATACTCTAAGGCTTCTTTGCCATCTTTACGTTGCACAACACCTTTAAAGCCAATCTCTGCCATATGGCTGGCCAATACCTGCCGAATAGAGGCTTGATCATCTACAATTAAAGCTCGAATCTGAGATGCGGACGGCATTTTCTAACCCTTTCTGCCCATTAAATCATCAATCATAAAAACAACTATAGCATTATGCCTTAGCGTGCCCGGTTTACAGCCTCACTGTAACCCCATCGCAAAGCGTGCAATCTCTCCCAAAGCCACTTCATGCTCTACAGCTCCCAACTCTGCCGCAACACGCGGCATGCCATAAACGACAGAAGATGCCTTATCCTGCCCTATTGTCCTAGCCCCCGCTTTACGCATAGCTAAAAGGCCATCAGCCCCATCACGCCCCATCCCTGTAAGGATAATCCCCAAGGCTTTCTTCCCCACAACCTGCGCTATGGAATGAAACAAACTATCCACCGCTGGACGATGCCCGCCCACCGGCGCACCATCTCTTAAGCGCGTTACATATTGAGTACCTTCCTTCCCCACAATGAGATGCTTGCTCCCACCGGGGGCAATACGCACCATCCCTGGCGTTAAGGCTTCGCCATCTTTCGCCTCTGCAATAGAGAGCTGAGGAATGATGCTATCTAAGCGTTGGGCAAAGCTTGCTGTGTAAAGAGACGGCATATGCTGGCATACCACAAGCGGCGGACTATGCGCGGGGAGGTCTTTTAACACCTCCTCCACCGCTTCCACCCCACCGGTGGAAGAACCAATCCCCACAAGGCCAAAGCTTAAACGCCACGCCTTAGGCAACGGCATTTTTACCATGCTCGGTTTTGCCGAGAGAGGATTCTCAGCCCGTTGATGCCACAAACCGGGGCGAGACTGTGCAGCCTCTAAAACAATTTGCCCCAGCCCCGCAAAGGACTCCCCAGCACAATCTTGCTTGGGGAAACATTCAAACGCGCCCATTTGTAACGCCGTAATCGCTGTATTCGCCCCTTTTGTCGTCATGCTAGAGACCATAACAACAGGAATAGGCCGCAGACGCATAATCTTTTCTAAAAATTGAAGGCCATTCATCCCCGGCATTTCAATATCTAGCGTAATAACATCGGGTTGATTCTCAATAATCATATCCCGTGCCTCAAGCGGATTAGACGCAAGGCCGATGACCTCAATTTCTGGATATTTGAGAAAAGAGCGTTTTATCAGCTCCCGTGCGGTCCGCGAATCATCAACAATAAGGACCTTGATGCGCTCCTTCATGCTCTTAATTCCTCTTTCTATAGATGGTTGGGGCTACAACATCCAACTGACATGCGGTTGTACAATCCACCCGCTCGGAATGACCCACATAAAGAAAGCCACCGGGAACAAGCCGCTCGGCAAGACGTTTCCAAAGCGCATTGCGCGTTTCGTCATCAAAATAAATCACTACATTTCGGCAGAAAATAGCATCAAACTGACCATGAAACGGCCAAGCTCGATTCAAATTAAGCGACCGAAACGTCACAAGCCGGCGAATATCTGCCCCCATAGTGAAGGTGTCATCCCCGGCTTGCTGCATATAGGTCTCCCGCCAACGCTGTGGTACAGCTTGGAGGTCCTCTGCCCTGTATTCTCCCTTACGTCCTGTCTCCACAACAGCATGATTAATATCTGTTGCAAGAATCCGCATATCCCAACGTGGTGCATCAGGGACACGCGCCATGACCGACATAGCCATGCTCCAAGGCTCTTGCCCGGTAGAGCAGGCCGCAGACCACAACCGCCCCCGCCCCCCTTGGCGTAAAGAAGCCCCTAATTTTGGCAAAAGCTCTGTTTCCAGATGCTCAAAATGAGCCTTCTCCCGGAAGAACTGCGTCACATTTGTTGTAAGAACACAGATTAACTCTTGTAGCTCTGCCCGACCCGCTTGGGAGGTCACATAGTCCAGATAATCGCGAAATGACTCCCCGCCAGTGGCACGGATGCGGCGGGACACACGGGAGAACACAAGGCTCCGCTTAGAATGAGGAAGATGAATCCCCGCCTCCAAACGCGCAATCTCCTGCACACGGTGAAAGTCCGTTGCGGAGTACGCAAAGCTATCTGGAACGTCCATGACGCTTATGACACCCCATCTGTATGGATAAGATTAGCCCCCAATAAGCGCGCTAATAATGTATCTAATTGCAGAATACGGATGACACGCTCATCAATACTCACAAGACCGCTTAATTCCGCAGCACCACCATCAACAGAGATGGGCTGTATCTCATCTAAGATAATATCTGTAATGCCAATTACACTATCAACCAACAGCCCGCAGGTCGTTCGGCTTGTACTATCCTCAATAATGATAACAACCCGCCGCTCATTCCCCTCTTGCATCTCTGTCCCTAAATAACGAGCGAGATTAACAACAGTTACGATATTCCCGCGAATATTAATGGCCCCCTCTACATAAGCAGGGCAATGCGGCAAATACGTTGGGGCTTCAAACTCCCTTATCTCGCGAATGCGGAGGATAGGAATACAATAACGCTGCTCCCCCACAGTGAAGATAATCATCTGCTCTTTTCCCGTAGGAGCATGCGCCACAACCCCGGTCTCTTTTGAGGGGGCTTGTCTATTAGTCGTTACGGGCATCTTTCTCCACCTTTCTTCCGATGCGTCATTCTTCACGCATTATGTTCAGCAAGTACTTCTAAGGCGCGCGTATCAATACGTTTCGTAGCAGAAACAATTAAGGTCGATACGTCTAAAATCAACGCCACACTTCCATCCCCAAGGATTGTTGCTGCAGAAACCCCCTTGATGGGACGGTAATTCTTCTCGATGCTTTTGATGACGACTTGCGCTTGGTCACGCACGCCATCTACCACCAAAGCTGCCCGGGCCCCGGCCTCATTTTCCACCACAAGGACCATGAGTTGATCACCCTCACCAGCCCGCCCCATATGGTTAGGACCAGTCACATCGCTATAATCCTGCGGGAGAGTCAGTTCATCACCCAGATAAATCAGAGGGATACAGCGTGTTCTAATCGAGACAACATGGCTCCCATCTGGCAGATGATAAATATCCTCCTTCACATCCACTGTGACGAGCTCCACCACGGAGGAGACTGGCACCACCATCACCGCACCACGACACTCTATCAACATCCCATCCAATACAGCGAGGGTAAGCGGTAGGCTCAAAGTAAATAGCGTCCCCTGCCCGGGTGTACTTTTAATCATCACCCGCCCTCCTAGGGTCTGAATCGCTTGGCGAACCACATCCATCCCCACCCCACGGCCGGAAAGGTCCGAAACAGCATCAGCCGTAGAGAAGCCGGGGGCAAAGATAAGCTCGTTAATCTCATGCTCATCCAAAACAGCCTGTGCTGAAACAATGCCGCGTTTAATCGCTGTCTGCAAAACACGCTGGCTATTAATCCCACCCCCATCATCTTGAATCTCTATCAAAATCCGACCAGAGCGATGACGGGCTGAGAGCCTAATGGTCCCTTGGGCTGGCTTACCCGCCGCCTGCCGGGTCTCTTTATCTTCAATCCCATGGTCAATCGCATTACGCAGCATGTGGGTTAGTGGATCTGTGAGATTTTCGATCAACGTCCGATCAATTTCCGTCTCCTCACCCTCCAAAATCAGACGGACATCTTTCCCCGCGAGGCCACTTCCCTCCCGTACAACACGTTGCATCCGCTGAAAGACATGCCGAACAGGCTGAGCGCGAATCGCCATAACAGCCTCTTGAATATCCCGCGTAAGGGTCTTCAAAACTGCTAGTCGCTTCACCAGCTCTTGATCTTGTGTAACACCTTGCTGTGATAAGGCGGATTCTAGGGAGGCCTGACCAATCACCATCTCCCCTACCATATCCATCAACATACCAATCCGACCTGTATCAACACGGATGGACGCATGCTGCTCTTGTTTACGCCCCTGTTTGGATGAGGGTGAAGCAGAAGGACCTTCCTCTTGTACGGGCTGTACAGGATGAGGCTCCTCCTTAGGGGGCTTTACACAATCTGGCTCTGAGACTATTGGCGCAACACACTCAGCCTCATCAGAGATTTCATCTTCTACAGGCTGTTCCCCTCGGCTGATGGTGAGGTCACATACATCACTCACCCAGTCGAACACATTATGCACATCAGCCTCTGTTGGACCTTCAGCTCCAATAGGGAGATGCACCTCCCACCCAAGGCAACCTTCATCTACGGGAAGGTCCGCTAAAGGGGGGAGATCTTGTTGCTGACAGCTCACCACCATAGCCGCCGCTTGCTCTGATGGCAAAAGGCTCTTTAACCCTAATAATAAGTTACGCGCATCATCACCGCGCTCATACAGCTCCCCATGGGGACGAAAACTCACTCGCAATGTCTCTGTTAGGGGGGTGGCTTCCTCCGCAGGATCGTCAAAATCAAACGCCTCTAAATCTACCGTGACGGGGACAAACCCTTCCGGAGCTGCAGAATCCTCCAGCTCTACAACAGGCTCCTCCTCTGGTCGCACCCCAATAATCTCCTCTAATTTATGGATATTCTCATCAACACGGTGATTATCGACTCTCTCGCCAATTTGTTTTGATTCAGAAACAAGATCGCTCAACACATCCATCGCTATGAAGAATGTCTTCACTGTTGCAGAATCGGGCCTCACCTGCCCGGAGCGCAAACAATCTAACGCGCTCTCATAAACATGAGCAAAACGTACAAGACGCTCCAATCCAAATGAAGCCGCCCCGCCTTTAATGGAATGAACCGCCCGGAAAATAGCGTTAATTGTCTCCGGGTCAGCATCATCCTCTGAGAGTTCGCTAAGGCCTCTTTCCAATTCAGGAAGGAGCTCATCACATTCCTCAAAGAAGATTTTAAGGATATCATCCATGACATCACTCATAACCATGCTCCCTTACGCTGTGACACGCTTTATAGCCCAGACGAGTTTCTCGGCACTAAACGGCTTTGCTATCCACCCGGTTGCCCCAAGGGAGCGCGCCCGCTGTTTCTTTTCTTCATCAATTTCGGTCGTAAGGCAGATGATAGGAAGATGCGCAAATGCCTCTATCCCGCGTACCGCCTCGATAAATTGGAAACCATCCATCCGCGGCATATTAATATCGGTAATAATCGCTTGTGGGGCTGGATTAGCCTGCTGGAGGGCCTCTAGCCCTTCCACACCATCACCACCTTGGATGACATCATACCCCGCATCCCCCAAGACTTTCCGCAACATGCCTTGCATAGTGCGCGAATCATCAACCGTCAGCACCCTGATAGCTTGATTATCCACCATAATGAGCCTCCTCTGCCCCCTCATGCGCCAAAAGCTGGCCGCGGACGCCAAAGAGCGTGAAGGCTTCCTCTGCTTTGTCAGACCACGCGCTAACCTTCAGCCCACTCGCGAGCAGTAATCGCACGCATAATCCGCCAACATATTCCACATGCGATGCATCCAGCCTGAGGGCTTCTCCCCCCTGATGCTCTGCCAGCCCCTCCAAAAGCAACTGCTTTAAACCATCCGCTGCTTTTGTATCCAATCGTGACGGCAGGGTGATTATGGGACTAGCTCCCTCCATAAGCGCGACCATTAGAAATGTTCCCAGCCATCTTCATCATCAGAATGTGTTGGTAAGATTTTTCCATCCTGCTGAATCTCACCATGACGGCTGGCCAACAAAGGCGATGCTGCCTTTTGCTTCGTCCCCGCCGAGAAGGCCGGTGCTCCTTCTTGCGGCAAGGCCTTTAGCTGGCTGCGGCCTAACAACGCACTATGCTCCGTGCCCCCCCCGATTGTGAAAGTTGCTAATGTTTCACGCAATTTAAGGGCTTGTGTCGTCAAATTATGGCTTGCCGCTGTGGATTGCTCGACCATCGCCGCATTTTGCTGGGTCATGCCATCCATACTGCTTACCGCCTCAGAAACCTCCGCCAAACTACGCGCTTGCTCATCGGTGGCTTGGGTCACCACTTCAACACGCTCAGCCAGAGCCTCGGTGCCTTCTTCAACATCCTGAAGCAACCCACTTGTCCGCGCAACAAGGCGTACACCCTCTTGCACATGGGCTGTAGCGGTCTCTAACACATCACGAATCATATCAGCCGCTTTGGCAGATTGCTCCGCTAGGGATTGCACCTCTTTTGCAACCACTGCAAAACCACGGCCCGCCTCACCAGCACGCGCCGCCTCTACGCTCGCATTCAACGCAAGAACATTGGTTTTAAACGCAATATCACTCACCGAGCGCGTAATATGCACAATATCATCTGATGATGTTTTGATAGAGTTCATCGCCTCACGAGTCTGCTCCATCCCCGTAGAGGCTGTCTTAACCTTCTGCAACGTCTCTCTAGTCTCATTACTAGCATAAGAGCAGTTGCTCACTGTGGTTTGAAACCCCGCTGAGATAGATTTTACAAAGGATGTAACCTGCCCAAGGCTCGCCGCCTGACGCTCTGTCCGTTTTGCAAGGTCATCAGAGGCTGTGGAGATTTCGCTCGCCCCATTAGCAATCATATTGGAGCTTTCTGCCACAGCCGAAAGTGCCGCCCCTAACCCCGCTAAAGAACCATTAAAAGCCTCCCGCACTGGGCCAAACTCCCCACTAAATAACTCGCTCATGATGCGGATGGAGAGATCCCCTTGCGCTAATCGTTGCAAAGCACGGTTTAGCTCCTCTACAACAGAATGAGTTCGCACCTCACGTTCACGCAGCTCCTCCATGGCCTCCATGGCTTTATTAGCCGCTTCACCATGCGCTTTTTCTGCCGCTTTTTGCTCCTGCAAACTCACCGCTAAAGAGGCAAGCAGCTTACCAAGCCGCCCTACACAATTCTTACGGCCTTCATATTGGCTAATATCTGGTGTGTAGCCCTCATCTAAAGCGGCACCCATACCCATCAAACGCTCTACAGGCTCTGTTAAAGCTTTTGTAAGAAAAAGCCATACGCCCCATACTAGCAACATGCCAAAAACAAGCGTACCGACATTAATAAATGCAACACTATCAAACTGCTTCTTTTGGAGATAACCCCCCCCCTCCACAAGCAGCTGCACCGCTAGATAAAACTCAATCGCCAACATCGCTACACGCACTTGCACGCGGAACAAAGCATCTCTGTAAAGCCATTTGAACATCAGACTCCTCCCTTCCCTCCAGAAGATTCATCCCCGTTCAGCATGGCCAATATCCCCCAACGGGCTGCGAAATTACAAGACATAAGCCTTATTATAGCCATATGAATTATGACCATGCCACAATTTAACCTTAAATAAGGCAGAATATCAGCAAAAAGAAGGCTATTTATCAAAAAATAGACATAATATAGGCTTTCATTTACCTTCCATTAGCTCATTTTAACTTTATTTTGATCCTGTTAATTTGTGGAGAATACAGCTCATTTAGCAATATTACAATCCACCGGACTATTAAGACGATTCATCGCATCAGGGCTTAATTTACGAATACCTGCTAAATATTGTGACAAAACATTAGCCCGGTCTGGCGTCATATTTCCAATAACTTCAGAAATACGGCGCGGTATCATATGTTGTGCTACCGGGACCATGACGCGCATATCCAATACATCAAACATAGCGGCAGCATCACGCGGGGACATTTGCTCATAAATGCGCGCGAGCCGGTCAATACTATGCTCCACATCTTGGCGGCGTTGGTCTTGCTCAGCAGATAGTTCCGAAGCATTACGCCCTAACGCTTGCAACTTCTCATCAAGTTCTTTTTGCTCAGCTTCAAGGCTTTTTTGTTGCTGCTTTAAAGCCTCTGCCTGCCCTTGCATCGCCTGACGATGAGCCAAGATTTCCTCATTTAACCCCTGCTCTGCCGTTTTAACACGCGGCTCCAACGCATCCTCATCTTTCTCTCCAGAGGCCGGGTCCCCTTCTGCCAAACCATTAAGCGGCGTCCATCCCTGTAATTTATTGACATAAACGCGCACTGTAGTCGGATGCGTCTTTTTCGGCACTGCACCCGTTGCTGTAGGCTGAAGGGGCGTTTTCTCGCCATCACTCCGGGCTGCTATTACCCCCTTCTTCTCCAGCTCTGCACCATTCTTTGGGGGCTCCTTCTCCGTATTAGGCTGGCTAATCTGCGCCGCGAGAGAATGAAGATTCAACGCCAAAAGGACCGTCATCAAACAGGAGGCAAGATTTGTAATCTTACTAAGGGAAAAGCCCGGTTTTTTCACAGCCCTAGCACGTCCTCTCATAATATCCGTCCTCATACCCGGCGCAGTGCAAACAACACCGCTTCCTCAATCCCGCATGACATTAATAGCGCGCGTCAACATAGCGCGTGTTACCTGCAAGGCATTCAAATTAGCCTCATATGAATGTTGAGCGTCATGACTATCCATAATCTCTACAATGGAACTCACATTCGGCATCTTCACATAGCCTTGCTCATTAGCCGCAGGATGGGCCGGGTCGTACCGCATTTGGAAGTCGGATTGATCCTCCCCAACCGAGCGTATCGCAACGCTGGAAACGCCACTGGCACGATCCAACGATTCTTTAAAGGTTACAATTTTACGGCGATACGGGTCCGCTCCCGGCGATGCTCCTGTCGTCTCAGCATTTGCAAGATTCTCCGCCGCAACACGCAAACGTGCTGTTTGTGCCCGCATCCCAGCGGCTGAAACACCAATTGTATCAGAAAAATCCATCTCTCATCCCTCTCACACTCAAAACAAAACCATAAAGCAAGGCTTATTGCCCGCCAGAACTGCCCAAAGCCATGCCGTACATGCCCATATAACGGCCATAAACGGTTGTCGCGAAACGCTGCTGGTCACTTGTTTGCGCAATTTTGCCTAGCTCATCTTCCAAAACCACACGGTTACCATCCAAAGAGGCACGCCCCCCTTCTCGCTTAGCGTGGCTCTCCCCTGCTGGCCCTAGCATATGCCCCGGCTGTGTACGCTTTAACGCCACCATATGTGCCGCATTCACCACACCCTGAAACGGCGTAACATCTTTAGGGCTATAATGCGGCGTGTTGGCATTAGCGACATTCCCTGCCAACACGGATTCACGATTTTGCAGCCAACTCATCCGCCGCTCCGCAAGGTGGAGAAGATCCGTGCCCTGCCCCGGCCCTGTTATCATATTACTCATCGCGCTCTATCCTTTCCCCATCCGCTTTAGGCCATTCCTAATCTTGTTCTGGCGAGACAAGCAGTTGGAACATACGCCCTGCATCGCCCTCAAAAGGACGTTCACCTACGCGGTTTTTAATCCAATTCAGCATACCCACATCCCCCGCACGGGACGCATCAGAGGCAAAACGTAAGGCCAAAAGCTGCTGCGATACGTCCAAGGCCCCTTGCTCTGGCAAGTCATGCTCTACCATGCCGCGCAAATCCGCTATTGCAGCAGGCCACTCCTCCCGATTTTCATGCAAGCGCGCCCGCATATCGGCCCCTTGAGAAGATTGGTCGGCACTAAGCAAATAAAGGGCGATTTCTGGCTTGCCAGACGCCGCAGCCATACGCGCCATAATGCGATTCCGCTCAGCCGCTTCCTGCGGGGGCATGGGGTTAGGAGCCGTTTGCGCTAATGTGGCAGAGGCTTCATCAAACAAGCCACGCTTAATTTCATTCTCTGCCAACATATCCCCACCGGCTGCCCGCTTTTGTGGGTCAGTTATCATGGGGATGGCCGTTGTCATGGCCTCACCAGCTTTATCAGCTAACCCTAACCGCCCCAAAAGCTGGCCATAAGAAAGCTGCAAAGTCCCTTTTTGGTCACTTGGCAAAAGGTCTGGCAAATAAGCCCGCATGAGCGCAGCCCCACGCACCAACGCTGCTTCATCCTGTGGGGATTGCCCAGCCGATGCCCCATGAGGCAAGTCCTGCATTAAGCCTGTTAAAGCCTTGCCTAAAAGAACCTGTATACGCGCCGGGTCTTGTTGAAGTGGTGTATCCTCCACTTGATTAAGGGCTTGCAAAGCGGCTTCCCATTTTTTTGCACGAATATTCGCCCCAGCCCGCAACATATTCACCACACCATCACGCCCTGCAAGGCGAGCATCAGGCAGGAGAGAAGCATATTGCCGCGCCGCTTTCTCAGAGTCGATATGCCCATCACGCACGCTGAGGGCTATGCCTTCCTCCATCGCTTTTTCCGCCACGATAGGGTCTTTATCAACAGACAAATCCTCCAAGAGATGGATCGCCTCATCCTCACGCCCAGAGCGTAACGCACGCACCGCCTTCGCAAATTGATACGCACTCCCCTCCGGCAGATGGTCCAAAGCATGCCATTCTGCTGAGCCGCCATGGCGGGCGATGGTTTCTGCCGCGATGGGCAACAAGAAGGACCGCAACGGCTCTGGATAATTCATCAAACGGGGCATATCGCGGGCAAGAAGATGAGCCGCCTCGCTATCCTTCCCCCCTGCTAGAGCTTCATAAAGCCCCTGCCAGAGCTTCGTTGCGCGTATAGCCTGCTCCGGCCATTGCTGCATGAGCTGTGAGGCCCCTTTCATCTGGCCTGTCAGCAAATCCGTCGCTGCCAGAAAGAAGCGCACATCCGGGCGAAAGGCTTCCTCCGGGTCATCCTCCAAAGCGACATCCATAATCGCCCGTGCCTCGGGGAAGATTCCAACCCCTAACGCCGCTTGTGCTGCCTCAAACCGTTTTTTAAACCGCTCTCCCGGTGTGGAATCAGCCGCCGCGATTAAGGCATGGCGATAACGCTCTCGTGCTTGGGCTGGGGTGAGATTTTTAAGCCCTAACCAATTTAAATCTACATCACTGGCATAAATCGCACGATCCAAATCCGACAAAGGACGACCATCCGCACGTTGGAGGAGGTCCCCTTTAGCAACGGCCTTCATCGTCACCTGTGGCGGATCATGCTGAGCAATGACGATCCCCTCCAGAGAGGGCCATACGTCATAATCCACTCCCCGCCGTAAAGAGAGCATCCCACCATCATCTAAAACCGTTGTCCCTACTAATAAGGGCGTATTTGAGACGGGGTCTTCAACCGAGAAAACACGTCCCGGCTTCCGCATAGGGAAGTAAAGACCATCCTCACGCAATGTTGGGCTGATTTCACGCCTATCGGTATAATCAACAGCAGGCGGTGGTTGATCACCTAACACCCAGCCATTACTTTGCTGCGAGAGATATAAAGCCCGTGTATCTGGCACAGGCAGAGTAATCATCGTTACATCGGGTAAAGCCGTCACACTCAACTGTGCAAACATGCCATCCCCACGCAGGGCCGCTATGTCCATAGGGTGGCGGCCATCCACCAAAATGATGAGACGGTCCCCACTTTGATACGCCGCTATCCCCATCTGCCCCGGTACAGGGATAAGAATCCGATTGCGTGAAGATGCTGTTGCAGCCGGTATATGCCCCACTGCCTGAGAGGGAACAGACGCATCCCCTACCCCTGCGGCAAGCCCCACCGCTCCCGCAGCAGCTGGGTGACCCTCCGGTTTGGTGGCAGTCACCTCCGCTGGCTGTATCGTATGAGGTGGACGCGCCACTTTCTTCACAGAATGAGTAGAACTCTCTTTAGGAGCTTTTCCTCCCTGTGGACCACCAACGCCAAGCACATGCACACCCCAGCCAGCGGGCAATTCATCCAATAAAGGATCCCCCGGCTTAATGTGCATTTGCCCTAATGTTTCACTATTAGCGACATTTTCAGCATGGTGCGATGCAGCCGCTTTGCGTTGATGCTTCGCCCCACGAGTGATGCGCGCCGAATGTGCATGAGGGGACGATGGCACAGCAAAAGCCGATGATGCCAACAGCACCCTCCGGCTCCCACCGTCATACCCCCCGATGAGGAGCATACCCACAGCACCATAACAAGCTGTCCGCCATCCCAATACGGGCAGCCGCCGCACAGCCTTACGAACAGCGCGCATCATCGTGCTGCAATCCCTCATCATATCATTCCGCTCACGCATTCCTCTCCCCGCCCGGCCGCGATTCGGTCCGCACGGCCCTCACAGGCCCTTAACCCAACAAGCTGGCAAAGCTGGCTGTAGCGGAGTTTTTACGCACGCCTTTTGCGCTGGGAACCACCTGCCCTGTCGCATCAAGCTGCATAGACGCTTGCGCCCCATTGCTACGCTGGGAGGAGATTTGTACGCGCCCCGCATTTTGCGGCCGCACCGCCTTACGCGCCTCACGCGCTTGTTGAACCGTATGCATCTTCATAGAAGACGCTAACTGAGAGGCTAGTGACGCTTCTGACATCATTTTATCCTTACATTAGGGTTTAGAACCACATCTATTGGCTTTTGATAGCGAATCAAAACCCAAAAACAAAGCCAATTAAGCATATAACTTTTAACAAGCCATAAAATTGCCTTATTTTTTGAGAAAATTATGGAATTATTTTTAAGCAAGCATTACAAAAGCCCATGAAGTCCTTGTACCTCACGGTGCAGCCTCTCTCATTTATAGGAGTGTTCCCAAGGCCATGTCCCTTTCCAGCATTGCCAGCACCACAGCACAAAGCTTTGATGCCGGGCAGGCCTATGGTCGTGCCCAACAGCTTACTCAAGCAACCCGCTTAGAAAATGCTGCCCCTATGACAGATGCCGACACAAGCGATGCTGTCTCTAGCTTCAGCTCTGTTTTAAGCACTGCCATTAAAGGGGCCATTAACACAGGCAAAGTAGCGGAGAGCCAAACGGCCCTTGCCCTCTCTGGCAAAGGCAATATGTCCGATGTTGTGGCCTCTGTTGAAGAAGCAAAACTCACCTTGCAAACCGTCACAACATTACGGGATCGCTTTGTGAGCGCCTATCAAGACGTTATGCGGATGTCCATTTAAGCCTTATTAGGCAATAACAGCCAATTACGAGGGGAGCACCCAATGGGGCACGCGGTTGATGTGCAGGAAATACTGCGTCAAACACTTCTTGTTGCCGTCAAACTTGGGGCCCCCTCCCTATTGGCATCCCTATTAGCGGGGCTATGTGTCTCACTCTTTCAAGCGATGACACAAATTAGCGAAGCTACACTCTCCTTTGTACCAAAATTCATTGCGGCAACAGCAACGCTGATACTCACAGCCTCCTTCATGCACGCCACCATCCATGCCTATGCAGAGCTGATTTTTGATCAACTCATCAAGGCTGGGGGCATCTAAATGAACAGCCTAGCCGATTTCTTTGGCTCGCCTGACCTTGCCGCACCTCATGGCTCTATCGCCATCCTAACAGGCATATTTGTCATCATCCTCTGCCGTGTTAGTGCCGTAGTTATGCTCGCCCCTGGCCTTGGAGAAATGGGAGCCCCCGCCCGTATCCGAGCAGGGCTATGCTTAGGGATAACCATCGCCCTTTTACCCGTCATTCAGCAACGACTCATCGCCGTCTCTGGCGAGGCGTTGCGTATGCCCTCTATGTTGCTCAAGCTCATTGCAGGGGAACTTCTTTGTGGGTTTTTCCTCGGCATGATGGCGCGGCTTCTGAGCCTTTCCCTCGCTATTGCGGGGCAAATTATCGCCGTCTTTACCGGGATGGCAAGCGTCATCCAAACTGATAGCCAATTAGGAGCTTCCAGCACAGCCGTCAGCCATATGACCAATGCTTTGGCCCCCATCATCCTTTTTGCAACAGGGCTCTACGCCCTCCCTCTTTTTGCGATTTCTGGCTCTTATACACTCTTTCCAGCAGGGCATCTTACCGCCCTCCTTGTGGGGGATATGACAAAAGATATAACCCATATTGTCAGTGTTAGCTTCCTCATCGGGATGCAACTTGCCGCCCCTTATATTCTAATAGGGACATTATGGCCTGCCATGCTGGGGGTGCTTAACCGGCTAATGCCCTCCATACAAGTCTATTCCCTTGCCATCCCCGCACAGATTCTAGGGGGGATTTTGCTCCTAGCCTTACTCATACAAATCCTTACCAGCACATGGGCAGAGAAAATGCAGCTCTATCTCTCCACCCTGCCCGGCCTTGGGCTAACCACCCCCTAACATCATATGGCAGAAGAAAATGGCAGCGGCGGGGGTGAAAAGACCCAAGACCCAACAGAAAAACGCCTCCAAAAAGCACGCGAAGATGGCAATATTGCTCAATCGAAAGAGCTGCTCATCCTCGTTGCCTTAGGCACGTTTTTGCTCGTTTTTGCGCTGACCATTCCTAACGCAGCACGGCAATTTATCCGGGAGATGAATGGCATCTTCCTTCATTTTGACTTTGTAGGTCAGGACCCCGCGGCCCTCTATGGCTTTACCCTCCATGCTCTTACAGCAGGCCTCCACCTCATTGGCCCTCTTATGGGCACAGGGGCCTGTGCTATTTTAATCGGCGGGTTGTTACAAACGGGTTTCCTCTTTCGCCCCCAAAGTTTGCAGCCTGATATAAGCCGCCTCTCCCCGCTCAAGGGCCTCAAGCGAATCGTCAGTGTGAATAATCTGATCGAGTTGCTAAAAACCATCGCTAAATTCGCCGTCTTTGGCGTTATCCTTTACAAGGTTGCCTTACAAACGGTTGATTTAGCCCCACAAACAGAACGCTGGACGCCGTATCAACTTATTGATGCCATGAAATCTTGGTTCGTCTATGCGGGTTTTATGGTGCTGGCCATACAATGCGTCATCACAGGGCTCGATGAGGTCTGGACGCGCTATCATCGCTTCGCCAAATTACGGATGAGCTTGCAAGATATTAAAGATGAAATGAAACAAACGGAGGGGGACCCGCAAATTAAGGCCCGCCTTAGGCAGCTACGCCAAAGCCGCTCCCGCCGACAGATGATGAAGGCTGTGAAAGAGGCCACCGTTATTGTCGTCAACCCTACCCATTATGCCGTAGCGATTCTTTACGACCAAAACAGCAACACAGCCCCGCATATTGTTGCTAAAGGTATGGATGATCTGGCTTTTCGCATCCGCGATATTGCCCGCAAAGCGCGAATCCCCGTTATCTCCAACCCGCCTTTAGCACGCTCTTTGCACAGCCTCCCTCTTGATAGTGAAATCCCCGAGGAGTTTTGGAAGCCCGTTGCTACAATTATTGCCTATGTGATGCGCCTTAAAACCCCCGGCGCACGCGCGCAGCTTCCTACAGAGACATCATCATCTCTTTAAAAAACCTTTATGTAACTCCTTATTCATGAAATAAGCATGTTATATTTGATTTGAATAGAAAGACATGTCTAATTTATGCCATAGAATAACCTTAATTCATGTGTCAGAACCAAGGATAGAATCATGTCTGGTGTGTTTAATGCACTCACAACGGCTGTCAGCGGCATCAATGCCCAGTCAGATGCCTTTACCAACCTTAGTAACAACATCGCCAACAGCCAGACCGTTGGCTATAAGGCGGACACAACCTCCTTTGCGGATTTCGTAGCAGGGAGCATCACAGGGAACTCCGCTTCCCAAGCGCAATCCAACACAGTGCAGGCCATCACAGTGCAGCATGTTGATAATGCCGGAACGGCAACCAACAGCACCAATGGCATGGCTTTAGATATTTCTGGTAAGGGGATGTTTGTAACTTCCAAACCCACCGGGGCAGGCGCAGCAAATGCCGGAGTTACCAATTTCTCCGAGCAAAAGTTCTATACGCGCAATGGTGACTTCCAGCAGGATAAAAAAGGGTATCTTGTTAACCCTGCCGGCTATTATTTAGACGGTTATATGACTGATTCCACTGGCTCGCTCACCAATGTTATCAGCCCACTTAATGTCAGCAATGTTGGCTTTAAGCCAACCGCGACAACAACCATGACCCTTAACGCTGCGGTAGGTAAGCTCCCTGCGGACCCCGCCAACTACACACCGCAAAGCTATACAACTGCTGCCACCACAACCTATGATGCAAGCTCTAACCCCCATAAAATAGCCCTCCAATGGCAGCAAAGCGACACTAACCCACTTGTTTGGAATGTCTCTGCTTATGATGCAGATGGGACAGGCACCATCGCGCCCAATAATTATCAAGTCACATTCGACCATTCCGGCTCTCTTGCCTCAATTACCGATATGCAAACAGGTAAAGAGGTTGGCTCATCAACAGTAGGCTCAAAGGCGGAAATCCCCATTACGGCCCATTACGGCAATAATGTGGAACAAACCATCAATCTCGCCCTCGGCACCATTGGTGGAACGAGCGGAACCACTATGGTAACAACCAATAACTCCGCCTCTACCAACCAGGCAAACCCGCTTAGCCTCTCTGGCACGACACTATCTATGAGCCCGACAACAATCGGGACGACAACCGATAGTATGCAAAGCTATATGAGCTCCCCCCTCATGGTTGCCAGCACAGCTGCCTCCACCACAGGCGGCACAAACGGGCAAACTAATGCTAGTACCACCACGCAGGTCCCTGTGGCTGTAAAATGGACGCAAACCTCAGCGTCTCCACAAACATGGTCTGTCCAAGCGGTGGACCCTTATGATGCCACCACCACCTCTCCTGTAAAAATGGATCAGGCTCATTCTGTCATCTTCAATAAAGATGGCAGCATCCAAAGCTTTGATGGTCAAGCTGTCAGCAAAGGCAGCCCCGTTACCACGTCTCTAAGCATCAATGGTACAAATTACACGCTTGACCTCAGCAATGCCTCCCTCACAACTGGGACATCCCTTGGCGGCGATGCTACTACTCTTACAAATGATAGCATTACCTCTGGTACCTATACCGGTGCCGAGATTGAAAGCGATGGCTCTGTCATGGCGCAATTTGACAACGGCTATACGCAGCTTATCGGCAAAGTCGCTTTGACAAACTTTAACAACGTCAATGGCCTTCAAGCCGTAGATGGCCAAGCTTACCTTGCCACATCACGCTCTGGCACCCCTCAAACGGGCCTTGTCGGTGAGAATGGCACAGGCTCCCTCGCTGTAGGCTTTGTGGAAGCCTCCACAACCAACCTAACAGGCGATCTCTCCGCCCTCATTGTGGCGCAAGAAGCTTACAGTGCGAACACGAAAATCGTCACAACAGCCGATACATTGCTCCAGCAAACAATCGCTATGAAGCAATAAACCGTCTCATATAGGCCATAAAAAGGGCGCGGGTGTTTTACCACCTCGCGCCCTTTTTCTTGGCTAGCCAGCACATCTTACTCTCAAGAGGAGGGACCCTTTAGGCCTTGATGTGAGGGTGATTCTTCTTCTTGCGGTCATAATGACCAAGCCCGGTACGAGAAGCCTCTAGCTTCTTCATTGTGGAATAACTCTCACACGCCATGGGATAATCTGCTGCTAAACCCCAATAAAGGCGATACCCCTCGGGGCTTTGGCGATGTTGCCGCTCAATATGACGTTTGAGCATGCTAAACGCCCCACCACAATGCAGACAAATAATTTCATCACGGAAGATAGATTCTTCAGGCGCGCAATAAGGCTCATCGCGGTTTGCAATCCACTGGCCCGGCTTTTCTTTTACCTCAGGGGACATACCTTGTACAAAATGGCTCCCCAGAGAGCCCGTAAACCCACGGCCTTGCTGGCTTGCCAATGCCGCCAAACCTGCAAAAGCGTCCCTACCTTCATTTTTCCCCGTAGGCAGAACGGCCGTCATCTTCTGTGCGAGACGCACAATCTCATCTGATGCGCTCGTCATATCGTGGATAACCCCAAGATCCACAAGCTCTGAGAGGACATTCAGCACGATGCTTGCCCGCTCTGGGTAATGTTGAGCAAGGCTTAGTAGCGTCTCCGTCATGCCGCGCAAATGCTCTGCCTGACCGACAATATCACTTAATGTTTGAGATGATGAAAACTCCTGCTGGAAGCGTGCAAGAAGTCGCCCAATCCCCTTCTCAATAAAATTACTTGTTGTCTGCACTGTCATTTGTCCCCCTCCTATGTCCGACTCTAGCTTAGCCTATCTTACCCGTCTTATTAAAAGATTGTTACAAACCACACGGCAAGTGCTTTTAATAACCAGCTCTCACATTTGGTCAATAACTCTCTTTTTAAAAGAACCGTTATAAGATTTTATGAGGAGGACTATACAAATCGAAAAAGACGAAAAAATGGCTATTTTTGTCTTTTTCATGGAAATAGCCTTTAAAAAAGAAGGCTTGCTGACAGATGCCAACAAGCCTCACACGATAACCCAGAGCGTAACGCATGGCTCTCACGTCATACTATCAATGCTGCACGCCACCATAGCAGCAATCCCCATCCCTATTTCTCGCGATTGCTGATAGATAAGCTTATCCCGCTTATAAGAGGCTGTACGAAGTGCCTCACCGCGCTCATCATGCTGCACTTGCGATGACAAAGCCGCCGCCCCTGCGGCAAGCGCGCGCATATCTGTCATGAAATCCTGCAACCGGTCCCCTACCGCTCCAGAGCAAGACGAAACAACGCTACGCTGCATCAGGTAATCCTTCTCAAAACAGTCTCTCTAGCGAGCTTTGGGCCTCTATTGCCTTTTATACGGTATAAAGACCTAAAAATAATAATTGACCCATTCATCATAAGGCCAGCAAAGCCTATATAGAGAAGGCACATTAAAAAATGATTAAAAATATAGCTCACGATTAATTTTTAAGATAATAAAAACCTATCTCTCTATAAGATATTCCTTATATATCTCCATTTTCTTCTTAAATTGGAACCCTATTTCCTAACAGTTAATCTTATATGCCTTATTATATCTCATCCTATACCATTGGAAGGCCTATTACCCTTAACGGGATGTAAAAAGGAGGCGCGATGTCCATATATAAGCTCATTCTCCCTGCGGTTTTACTGCTCCCAGCCCTTACCAGCACCGCATCAACCCCAGCCATGGCGCAGCATTTTTATGGCGGCAATGCTTATCTTCTACGCCCACCCCCAGCACCGCCACCAGCTATGAGGGAGTTTACCCATCTACCACCGCCACCGCCGCCGCCGCCCTCCTTCGGCAGCACATGGCAACGGGACGACTACCGCCCCCACGAGCAGCCAGCCCCATGGGCAGGACCGCTTTGGGGGTCTTACCGCGACCCACAACTCTCTGTTCAATATGGCTGGAATGCCCCTGCCTTCACCCCTTGGGGCAATTACATTACATCCCAAGCCCCTTACCTACCCTCTCCTCCTAGCCGGAGCTGTGTGGACCAAAATTGTACAAGCCCTTAGCCATAAAAAACGGGTTCCTTCCAGAGGGAACCCGTTCTTATTAGCCCTCATCTTCCGCAAGAGAGCTTAAACCTTCCAACACATTAGAAGCCGCCTCAATAAGAGGTGTTAGGCTTAATGTTGGGTCTAACATCGCGCGAATACCATATTTCTGTGCTTGGTCAGCCATCCGGGCAAACAGCAATCTATCTTCTGTTTCCACCATGCCTGCTTCCACAGCATTCGCCCGTTGGATCAGTGACCAAAGCCGTTGATTCTTCGCAATAGCCTGATTACGCTTAATCACGTCGCCCTCATAAGCGACACTCTCTAACGCGGCTATCAAACGGCGGAAACATTCTGCATCAGCTTCCCTATCAGAGAGAGACTGACTAACAGCACTGCGATAAGCATTCATGGCGTTATGTTGATACATAAACGAGCAACCGCCTCCCCTCTATAGTTATGGCTGGGCTTTTCCACGCAGGCAAAGCCCCCATAATCCCATCAATCAGACAATTTAGCTCGCGGCTTGAATATCAGTCATCGGGACCTCTGCATCCCCCATCATGACATTCATCCCAGAGCTACCTTTCTTCACTGCTGTGACCGTGCCTTTTACTGTGAAGGGAACGTCAGCCGTATTACCGCGGCTATCAACTGTCTTAACGGCAACGCTATAAGCCCCATCGCTTAGGCTGCTGCCGTTATCATCCTTACCATCCCAGCTCCAAGACGTCTGGCCGCCTCCTGCTTGCATGACAGCATGACGTACAATCTGGCCGGCACTATTAGCGATGGAAATACCAACCACTTGGCCAGCACCCGCTTTAAAGGACAAGCCTGCCGAGCCAGATTGCAACGGCAAGGTGGAACCAGATACACTCACCTGACGACCCACAAGGCCTTTATCCTGCGTAAGCTGCCCTGTCTCATTAAGAGAGATAAGCGTGTTAAGGTTGTTATTCGTCTGGACCTGCTGCTCCACAGCGGAGAATTGAGCCAACTGAGAGGCCATATTCTCGGTATTCATCGGGCTGCTAGGGTCCTGATGTTTGAGCTGTGTTGTCAGCAATGTGAGAAAGTTATTCTCATTCTTGGCCATAGAGGCAAAAGCCCCGGCCGTATTAGTACTAGAGCTCCCACTCTGCCCCGCTCCAGACAAAGAGGATGCTCCACTACGCGCAGCACTATCCGCTGCTTGTTGCAAGGCTAAAAGATTATTAGACGTTGCGCTAACCATGACGTTTTCCCTCCACTCTAAAACTGATTAGACTGAAATATTCAGCCGGCCCATCCCACCAGATGCGCCCCCTGCCGTCCCGGTAGGGGTGTATGATGTGTCATCTTGCGGCGATGCCTCGCTCTGTGCAGCGCGCAAAATAGCCCTAGGCTGCCGCGCTGTGTGCTGCTGGCCCGCACCGCCATCACCACCTGCCAAAAAGCCACCTGCCTGTTGAAAGGTCGCTTGCCCCTGCTGGTTTTGCCCCTGATGTTGGCCTTGGTTAGGGCTTTGCTGTTGGGGCATGTTCTGCTCCCCCCCGTGCGCGCCTTGGCCTGCTTCAGTGGGGAGAACATCAATCTTCATCACCCCTGCATGAAGCCCAACCTCATCAAGCTGACGAGCAAGGATATGGTGCGTTTTTTGCAACGCATCCGTTGTGCCATCATCCTGACCTTGCAATGCAAGGGAGGAAAGCCCTTCTGGCGAACGATTCAACTGGACACGCACGGACGTATCATCAGAGGTCGTGACCGTTATATTTAATGTCCCCGCCTGCCCGTTAGAGGTGCGAGCAGAAAGCACGCTTGGCGTGGCAAGATTATGCTGCATAAGAGAGGCTTTAACCTCGCCTCCCGCCTGCTGCGCCTGATGTTGCGGCAAACTATGGGAGGAAGCCACCTCCACCCCCATATTCTGGGCAGCGTCGTTGCTGCCCTCCATATGTGATGAGACAAGCCCTAAAAAGGAGCCTTCCCCCACATTCAAACCGCTCTTGCCAGCATCATCCCCATGTGTCGCGGCGGCTATATCCGTCCGCGCGGCTCGCTCTGCAAAATTATGCTCTGATGCACCATCATGTCCCGCTCCACCTTGTTCCCCACCTGAGGATAAAGACTGCCCTCCCGTCTGGGCCGATGATTTTACAAGCAGGTCGAACAATGTATTGCTCCCCGCATGCGTCTGATCATCGTGCGTTGCCCCATGTGGGATAACCGAAGATGGTGAGGATGGCCCCTTCACTGTGGAGGACATCGCCGCCATAGTGGCAGGTTGGAAACTCAAAGCAGTAACGGCTTGTTTCCCATCTTGGGCACCATTCTGCGCTACCGAGGATACCGCCCCTTGTGATGCAGTAACTGCTTGAGATGATAAACGCATGGAGGCCGCACCCTGCTCCCCTTCGGAAAGAGCATGAGAAAGCCCTCTCTGCATGTTAAAGCCTTGGGCGAACGCCGCCTCTACGGGCGTTGTCTGCTTCATCGGCTGCGTCATAAATGAGGCTGGGGCTTGCTCGGCCATACCGTGCTGGGACGATGCCTCACCCACAGAGGCCATAGACGCATCCACGGCCTTAACAGAGGCCTCCTTTTGCGTTTGCCCCTCTAAAACTGCAAACCGCGCTAAGGATGACGCCGCATCACGCCCCGCAACGCCTATAGAAGCCTGCCCTGCCAGTGAAGCACTCGCTGAGGAGGGCCCCTCTATTGCGGTAGAATGATGCGTTGTAAAAAGTCCCGCTATGGATAACGCTGCTTGAAGATCTACGGCAGTCTGCGCTGATGAAGATTGATGCGCTTTGGAGGGGTCATCATCTTGCTCTGCCTTCTGCCGCGCCTCCGCTGCTTCCTGCGGTGTGAGCGTCTCATCCTTAGCCGCTACAGCCTCTTGTGAAGGGGGCGTCCGCCCCTTATCAACCAGCTTATCCTCTGAATAAACTGTCTGCTCCGGCCCATCCTGCCTTTGAGCTGCCTGTTGTGCTCCTTCTGAGGGAGTATCTCCCTGCTCTGAAGCTGTTTGCTGCTCTGTCTGGCCCTGCGCCTCTGTTTGTACCCCAGTGTCCTGCTGCCCTATATTCGTCTTATTCCCTTCTTGCGAAGAAGGATCTTGCGCGGCATGATCCTGCGCTGCCAATATAGCGGCAAATTGTTTACGCCCCGCTTTAGAGGGAATAGAGATATTGGGCTTAACACCCCCCCCTTGTGTGGCCTTGCTCCCTCCCTGTGAGGCAAGGCTGGGGTTAATATCCGCTAAATCCATAGTCGTGAGAGACGGCAAAGACATTAGACTAACTCTGTCAGCATAGTATCGACTTCTGCAAAGCCGGGCATGAGTTCTTCTGGGATGGCCTTACGGCCAATCTCAATGCAGACTTGTGGCGGCTGGCCTTGTACAAAGGCCACTAACACCGTGCGGATAATGTCGTAATAATGGTTATCCATTTTCACGACTGATTGCATACGCGACGCTAAAGGACTGACCACACCATAAGCCAACAACACACCAAGGAAGGTCCCAACCAAGGCCCCAGCAATCATCTCCCCCAACACAGCGGGAGGCTTACTAATCGCCGCCATTGTTTTCACCACCCCTAGCACCGCAGCCACAATCCCCAAAGCGGGCAACGCATCAGAAATGGAGGTAAAGGACTCAGCAATATGGAGGTCCTCATGCAGATTTTTCTTTAATTCCCGCCCCATAATTTCATCAAGCTGATGGCTCTCATCAAGATTCATACTAATTAACCGCAAATAATCGCAGATTAAATCGCATGCCTTTTCATCAGCTTTAATCATCGGAGCTGTAGCAAAGATGCTGCTTTCCTCTGGGCTTTCAAAGTCATTTTCCAGAGAGGCAATGCCTTTCATATTCGCTTGCTTCAATAGCCGATACAGCAGAGCCAGCAGATCTAAATAATTCTGCCGCCCATATCGTGGCCCTTTAATGACCAGCATCAGATAGCCAAAAACGGACTTCACCGCCTCCATACTGTTGCTCATGATGAACACACCAATGGCCGCACCGAGGATTGTCAAAAGCTCAAAAGGCATAGAGGCCAGCAAAGGGGCCAAAGCCCCCCCGGAGGCGGCAAACGAGCCAAACACGCATAAGAGTGCAAAAATCAGCCCACCAATATACAGCATCTTAGCCTTCCTCTCTCAAAACTCGTCCTAATACCGCCCCTCTATGGGCTATTTTACGCGCCCCTCTGCTCATCGCGCTTTCCCCTGCTCAGCACCATTTTGAGGCGTGGCAGGCTTATCACCCGCTTGTGCAAAACTATCTGGCAAGGGATGGAAGCGATGAATGAGCAGAACAATCCGCCTATTCTCAGGGGCTTCTGGGTGTGCGGGGTCTGCTAGGCTACGGTCAGCACGCCCTTCCACACTCCTAATCCGTCTATCGGGATAACCAGAGCGTACAAACAGCTCGCGCACACGGTCTGCTCTCATCTCCGATAAGGTCCAGTTTGATAAGCCGTGCGGATTTACCTCCTTCATATGGTAAGGCACACCATCGGTCTCCCCAATGATGGAAATATCCTCTGGCAACGTGCCTAACCATGCAGCAACCCGCTCTAATAAGGCTTGGCCATCCTTATTAGGGACAACCTCACCATTATCAAACATCGCTTTATGAGCTGTATCTTGCACCTCGATGCGAATTTCATTCGTCCCCATCTTAAAACCAAGATTGTCCTTTAAATCATTCAACCCCGCCTCATGCGTGAAAGTGGTTTTTAACCCCTCCACGACATGATGAAGATACGTATCTTCCTGAGCCGCTTGCTCCACTGGCTTTGCAGCAGGGCTTCGCTCTGCCCCAGCACCAGCGGGAGCACCATCACCCGCACGCCCGGTATCTGCTGCATTACCTTGGCCAACTTGACCCACATTTTCCGCCGCACCTGTTTTCGGCCCCCCTAAGGGAATAATCTCTGGCCGACCTGCATTACTATCATCTTCATCAGGATGTGTATCTTCACCGGATGACAGAATACTCACGCCATTATTGGTTAGGATGCCTTCTTGCCCCTTACCATCACGGCCTCTACCATCCCCTTGGCCATCATGAGCATGCTCCTCAGGATCACTCTCTAACGCATCTGGCTTTGGAGCTGGCTCTTGGTCAGAGTTCTGCACCATCCGCAAAGATGACGGAGCAGAAAGCGGGGATGTCTCTAACAAAGCTTGATTCGATGTTGCAGAGCCTGTGCGGTCCGCCATAGGGTTAAAGAATAGAGCAATCCCGCGCTTCTGCTCATCTGTTGTGATATTCAACAACCACATCAGCAAGAAGAAAGCCATCATCGCGGTCATAAAGTCTGCATAAGCAACCTTCCATGCCCCACCATGGTGCCTGCCACTGACAATCTCTTCTCTTTTAATAATGATTGTTGGCGTGTTCTTCCCCTCAGCCATGACGCGCCCACCATTTTAACAAGCAAAAAGACGCCCGCCCTAATGAGACAAGCTGGGCCACGCCTTGCATCACGCAGACCTCCTATTATGAGCAATACCCACCCGAACAGACGGCACACCGGAGAAAGAGGATGTCCCCGTATGGGTCAGCTCAATCGCCGTATCGACCCACACTTCACCGCCAATCTCCCGCCAGCGTTTGCAAAATGTGTAATCCTCACTCAGATATGTGCCGCTTTCAGCATCAATACTTCCCTCAAAAAGGGCAAAACGGCGGCCATCCTCACCTGCGGGGGCGTCAATGCGTTTATATTCCAACTCTGGATAAGCTTTGAGCATACGACTTACCGCATGACGACTAATCATCATAAAACCCGTACCCGCATAAGCGGTTTTTAAGAGCGGACCATGCTCGTAGGTTTCACGCATTGCTGCAGTCTCACCGACATAACGCAATGAGGCTGTCTGCTGCCTCTCCCCAGCAAGAATGTTATGCTTTGTTTGATCATCCCAAAAACGATCCCGCAGCGGATACAACCCCGCAATAACATCCTTACCCGCCTCAAAAAGACGCGTTGGCGCATTAGCGGGAAAACTGATATCCGCATCCACAAACAAAAGATGCGTACAATCGGAGCGGAAATAGAAGTTCGATAACAGCGTGTTGCGTGCCCGCGTAATCATGGCATCATCACCAACATGCATAACCGTCATAGGGATGCTCTGCCCGCTAGAGGCATAACCAATGACCGACAGCATATAGCCCGTTGTCACCATGCCACCAAAACAGGGCGTTGCGAGCATAATCTTCCCTGAGGGTGAAGTCCCTGTTTGCATATTGTGCTCCTTCTAAAGTGCGGCACGATTAAGCCATGATTTTGCCTTATATAACTTTGTTTTTTACAAGGCTAAATGTGAATCCTCAAGATATTTCGCAAGACATAAGCCTTGCACATGCCTAAAAATAGGGTTTTTTTAAGGTCTTGTTGCTGAACTTGTAGAAGGTTTGTTGTGGTTTATTAAGACTTAGGTCACAATTCCTCATACGCTAACGCATGATACTGTGCGCGCTCATCTAACATCGCTTGTTCTTGGCGTTGTGCGTGCTGCGCTTGCTTCTGCTGATGATGCGTTAATATCGTTTTTGTCCCCTCCTCCTCTCGGACTCGTCCCATAAGCACCGCTCTTGCACGGGCACTTTCCGCCTCAGCTTGCGCTAAGGCCTCATCCAACCGCTCTAGCTCCGCTTGGGCGAGGGGTAACCAATGGCGATAGCCATTCCATAATGCTGGGTCTTGAGCGACATCTTCGCGCATCGTCCCTAATAAAGTACGATTCTCCTCCATCTGGGCTATAAGCGTATCTTTTTGCCCTTCAATGCGCCGCTCCTCAGCAAGGCAGGCCGCAAGCCGCGTGCGTGCTGCATCAGTATCGCGTTTTTGCATTTTGGCCAGAGCGGTAAGGGCCTTTAGACGTGCTGGCTTTATAATGCCTGCTCCTCGCCATACTCAGCAGGTGCTAAAATCGCCTCAAGCCCAGCAAAGGATTCTTCTAACGAGACACGTTCCATCTTCTTCTGCGTTAAAAACCGCTCTAATTGCGGGCCGAGCTGTACGGCTTGGTCGGTCTCCATATCATTACCCGGCTTATATGCCCCTAAACGAACAAGGTCGCGCACATCCTCCCATTGCGCCAAAAGACGGCGCGCGTGAGTTGTTAACGCGTTTTCTTGCTCACTATTACAGCCCGGCACTGTACGAGAGAGAGAGCGCAATATGTTCATCGCGGGATAACGCCCCGATTCCGCAATTGCGCGTTCTAGCACGATATGACCATCCAAAATCCCGCGCACTGTATCAGCCACAGGTTCGTTTTGGTCATCACCTTCCACCAGAACAGAGAATAACGCCGTCATCTGGCCTGCTTTTTGCGCCCCCTGTGGCGTCCCCGGCCCAGCGCGCTCTAACAGCCGTGGGAGGGTCGCAAACACACTCGGCGGATAACCCCGCGTGGCAGGGACTTCCCCGGCAGAAAGGCCAATCTCTCGCAAGGCTTGGCAAAAACGCGTCACGCTATCCATCAAAAATAAAACGGACTTGCCTTGGTCGCGAAAATACTCCGCCACAGCCATCGCGCTATACGCCGCCTCACGCCGCATTAAGGCCGAGCTATCTGAGGTTGCAATGACCAAAACAGACTTTGCTAGACCTTCTGGCCCAAGGTCATCCTCTAAAAACTCGCGTACCTCACGCCCACGCTCCCCTACGAGGGAAATCACCGCGACATCACACGCAGTCTCCCGCGCTAACATCCCCATAAGGGTGGATTTCCCTACGCCAGAGCCTGCAAACAACCCCAGACGCTGCCCCTCCCGACAAGTGGTGAACAGATTCATCGCCTTAATGCCAAGGTCAATCCGTGGCCCTAGGCGGGCACGCTCTGTTGCGTTAGGGGGAATGGCACGCCGCTTTTGCCGATGGCTGGACGGTAAAAGCACACCCTTACCATCAAGCGGCGTACCCATTGGGTCCACCACCCGCCCAATCCAAGACTCATTAACCGCCAACCCCGCCGAAGGGGCCTGCTGGCGCTGCCCCTTGCCGTACAAAGCAAAAAAGACAGGACAGCCAGCACCAATCCCCTCAATCGCTTCATAGCTCATCGCTAAGGCTTGCTTCTGACGAAAGGCAATAATCTCGGCAAGAATATCGCGCCCATCAAGAGTACGAATCCGTATATGATCCCCCACAGCGGTAAAGGCCGCCAGCCCTGCTACGGTCACACATAGGCCAGACACATCCACAACCCGCCCAGCAAGCTCCCCTAAAGGCACCCCAGCCGCTGCAGGGCGAAGCAAGTCGGGCAGAGCCTGCATAATCCCTTCCTGACTCGCTAATTGCGCTGTTAAAGCCGCATTTTTCGCCCGCACAGCCTGACATTGTGCGGCACTATCGGGCTTATTCGTCAGGATCACAGCCATTACAACAGCCCAGAGCTAGATGATCCGCTATCACTCCCGCCAAAAAGGGCTAAAATCCCATCACCACCATCATCACCACCAAAAAGGTCAATCATGCTGGCAGGCTTATCATCGCTATTATAATCGGGGTGCATCTGGATTTGCGCCAAATATTGCTCCGCGTAACGCTGCACACTATCAGGCTTAGAGAAGGTACTCATATCAACTTTCTTGCTCAAAATACGTTGTTGCTGATCAAAATCCAACACACCGAACTGGTCAGGGTCATACCCGCTTACAACCTCAACCACCCGCAATAATGTGGCATCGGACATCACATCATTAAGCGTTTTCACCTGCCCGGATTGCATCCGCCGGGTGAAATACAGTGCATCCCCCACGCCATTTTGCTTAAGCGCATCACTCGTCTCATAACGACGTTGCTCATATGAGCTTACGGTCGAGGCAATCAAATCCGAGGTAAACGGCGTTGCTTCTGCTGTCCCTTTCCCCGCGCCTAAGCTAGCGAACGCATCAGCAAAGGCCAACCAGCTCGCATTCTGCGAAGTACGTGCGAGAGACGAAGACGATGTAGGGTCTTGTGTTAATAATTTTCGTTCTACCGCTTGCTGCCCGCTTAAAGAGCTTAGGTTATACGCCCCTAATACCACTTGATTAACGGAGTAATTCTTCATCAGCGCATCCGTGGTGGTGATGGAGGATGCCTTTTGTTGGAAGTCCGCCACCATGCGTTTGGCTTCGTTATCGCCCTTAATGTTATTGGCTGCTGCCTGAACTTCATCCTTACGGGCTGTTAGAAACTGAGCCACAGGGGAAATACCGCTAAGTCCCATCTGCCACCTTCCTCCATCAAACATATCAGTAGCGGGCACGAAAAAGGCCATACCCTCGCAAGAGAGCCCATCATAAACCAGAGATATTTAACAAAAGGCTTCTTCTGGCCAATTTTCAGCACAATAAGGCTAATTTCCCCTATAATCCCTGTATCTCTTTTATATAATCCATAAAATAACCTTATAGTCTTCCAAAGGGCCTTCATGAAACACTATGTCATTAGTCTTGCCCGCACGCCAGAACGACTAGAACGCTTCCGGCGCGTTAATAGCCATCTCCCCGACATTACCCATGCACCGGGCATTGATGGCCAACAAGTGGACAGGCAGAACATCATTAAAGCCGGAATGCTAACCGCAGACTGCCAATTTACCGCTGGAGCTGTAGGTTCTGGCCTGACGCATATTGCCCTATGGGGGGCCATCGCCCAAAGCCAAGAGCCTGCCCATATCTTTGAGGATGATGCCTTTCTCTGCCAAAACTTTGCCTCCAAAAGCCAAGAGATCATCCAAAACCTCCCTGAAGATTGGGAGATTATCCTCTGGGGGCAGAACTCCGATGCCCCACTACATTATGAGGTTCTCCCCGGCCAAACGGATTGCTTTGCCCAGTTTAATCAAGATGATGTACGCCGTGGGATTGAAGGCTTCCGCTTCCAGCAGGTAGAAACACTTCCCTTCCGGCTCAAACAAACCTTCGGCATTTGCGGTTATGCCCTCTCCCCTCTTGGGGCTGTATCGCTCATGAAACGCTGCCTCCCTATGGCATCCCTCCCCATCAACTACCCCTCCTTAGGCAATAGGACACTCATTAGCAGCAGCATCGACCATCTTATGAACCGCCATTACGCGGAGATGAAGGCTTATTGCTGTGTGCCCCCCCTTGTTCTGACCGATAACCTAACCGCCCAAAGCCTCAACCGCGCTTAAGAAAGTGAATATAATGACACACCGCGCGTTCCGCTCTCTCCTTACCTCAATGCTTGGCAGTGCTGCCTTGTTCGGCCTTGCCTCTTTAGGGGGCTGTGTGCGGCCTGCCGCACCCTATCTTGCCCAAGGGCAGCTCCTCAGTCAGGCAGGCTTTGTCGCACACCCCGCTAATACAACAGCCCGCTATGGGCTGATGAATAGCCTCCCCGATGGCAGCATCACCTACCGCATGGCCCCTGATGGCCAACGAATCTACCTGTATGCAGACCCTCTAGCCTGTGGATGTGTCTATATGGGGGATGAACAAGCTTATGGGGCTCTTCAGGCCCATATCAAACAAACAATGAGCCACAAAAAGCACGCTCATCTCACCCCCTCACAAGAGCTTATCGCTGCCATGACGGCAGAAAATCACCGCGATACAACACCATGGGATTGGACCATCTGGAGCCCCGCTGCGGACCCTGACAGCAACCACCCCCGCCATATGATTGGTGATTACTGGTAAGGCGTCATCTATTAAACGCGGTTATTAAGGGAGATGTTGGCGCGGGATGTATCCGCCCCGGCCTCTCCTGTCCGCCCATAACCATGGCGGCTTTCTTCCATTGCGCTCTCTACCAAAAACTGCATTACCGCCTCTTGCGTCACTACAGCCCGTTGGAGAAGAACACGATTTTGCGCGGCAATATCTGCAAAACGGCTCTGCACTTGTCGGAAACTTGCGGGCAAATTCTCAGCCCCTACCCCCGCTCGCCGCGCTTGCTCTACCAGAGTGGACAATTTTTCGATCCGTGCGGTTTTCTCTGGCAGTAAAGCCGTTGCTTCTGTCACATTCTCCGCTTCCAGCAGGTGATTTTCCTTCATCATAATTTCCGTTGCCTCGGTAAAAGCACGAATGAGAGCCGTGAAAGAAAATGTCTCTTTTGCCGTAAGGTCGCGCCCTGAGAAATGCCCTGCAACTTTACGAAGGGCTTGACCAAGCCTTAGCCTCTTCATCCTTTACGCCCCTTCATACTATGCCCTACCTGGGGAGAATGAGCCGCTTTTTCCTGCATCTCTTTCATCCGACCATAGACTTGATGAGCAATCCCAACCCCACCACTTCGGGCAACTTCCTTGCCAAGCTCCAACACTTGCATAGAGCGAAATTGCTTCTCTGCATTACCACCACCAAAAGGTGCGGCAGAATTATCCACCGTATCGAACATCGGCTGTAACATCTCACCAAGAGCCATCGCCTCGAAATCCTGGGCGGTTTTACGCGTCTTATCCTCCATAGCGGATGAACCAGCCGGAGAGGGCTGCGCTTTAGCTGTATGAGCTGTAACAGCAAAACGCGCCGCCATTGTTGATGAAACATCCATATAATGCGCCCTTCCCCTTAGCGGACCTCAAGCTCAGCCTGCAAAGCTCCATCAGCCTTAATTGCCTGCAGGATGCTAATCATATCGCGCGGGCCAACACCAAGGGCATTAAGCCCCGTCACCAAATTGGATAAAGACGGCCCATCAGAGAGAATCCCCATCTTATGCTCACGGTCTGTTGTCGCATTGATCTGTGTTCGTGGCACAACAGCTGTCTGCCCCCCACCAAAAGCATTGGGTTGAACAACCTCTGGCGTGTTCGTCACCTGCACGGTGAGGTTACCTTGTGCGATAGCAACAGTCGTGATGCGAACATTCTCACCAATCACAATCGTACCGGCAGCCTCATCGACAATCACTTTCGCCATTGTATCAGGTGTGACGGTTAAATCCCCAATCTCATACAACGCTTCTGACACATTCCGCCCTGCGAGATTCACTGCAACGGTCCGTGGGTCATCCACTCTGGCCGTTCCGCGCCCCATATGGCGGTTAATGACATCCGCAATTCGCACCGCAGTCGTGTAGTTAGAGTTCTTCAACGCTAAATGGATAATACCACCCGCCCCTAAAAGAACAGGTACTTCACGCTCCACAACCGCACCATTAGCAATATGACCACTTGTTGGGACGTTACGCGTTGCCGTTGCACCGGGGCCTTGTGCGGTAAAGGCATTTGTCACCAAAGAGCCTTGTGCAACAGCATAAACCTCACCATCAGCCGCTTGTAGAGGCGTTACAATCAACGTCCCGCCTGTCAGGCTTTGGGCATCCCCCACGGCGGAGACTGTTACGTCAATCCGGCTACCACCATGAGCAAAGGGGGGCAATGTCGCTGTGACCATCACCGCAGCCGTGTTATGTGTCTGTAACTGAATGGCTTTGTCGCGGATATTCACGCCAAGGCGGTTGAGCATGCCAATCAACGTCTCACGCGTAAACAGCGTATTGGTCAGGCGGTCGCCTGTGCCATTAAGACCGGCAACAAGACCATACCCGACAAGTTGGTTGTCGCGTACGCCTTCATAATCCACAATATCCTTAATGCGTACAACCGAGCCATAGGCGGGGCCACCCCACCACGCACCCAAAAACGCATACGCACAAGCCACTAAAAGAGCATAGCGGCGGACGGACCATCCCCCTCTTATCCGCTGGGATAATCCCCCACAACAGCTTTTCAAAAACATCAGGCATAGCCTCCTGCCGCCCAATCTAACCTTGAGAGAAGAATATACAAGGAAAATATTCAATTATAAGCCTTAAAATAGCGCATCATTTTCTTTATATAAAGACATAAAGAAAGACCATTCCTCCAACAAGCAGGGCAAGGGCTTTTCTCCCTGCCTGTCTTACCATGGCTAGCCTCATGTCTGTTTCTCTCTCTTTACGTTATTGCAGCATGTTATTGTTAGGGGGGAGTCTCCTTTCCCCACTAATACCCCTTCGGGCAGAAACAGCCTCCCCTCCTTTAGAGCGTAGCCAATCCCGTTTATGCAGCGATGCTACAGCGCAAGTTGAGCGTGCCTTACGCTTACCGGATGGGTTCCTCTCGGCCATCAGCCGTGTTGAAACAGGCCGCCCCGATAATAAGGGGGCACTCCTCCCCTGGCCATGGAGCATTAACGCAGCAGGGAGCGGGCATTTTTACGCCAGCCGGGAGGAAGCCATCGCCGCGGTGAAAGCCTTTCAACAACAAGGGATAACCTCTATTGATGTCGGATGCATGCAGGTTAATCTCCTCCATCACCCTACGGCTTTCCCTTCCTTAGAGATTGCCTTCGACCCCTATAATAATGCCCGTTATGCGGGGATGTTCCTCCAAAGAATGCGCGATCAAACAGGCAGTTGGCCACGGGCTGTAGCGGCATATCACTCCCAGATTGCCAGCAATGGCACACCTTATCTTGAGCATGTCCTCCAGCAATGGGCCATCCCCCAAGGCGACCCCGCCCCCAATATCAGCCCCGCACCACATAGTATGCCACACACGGGACCAAAACCGCCCATAGCTCCTAGGCCCGCTACCGCCCCGTATCGCCCTTTCATCATTCGTCAAGCAGGGGATATGCCTGTAGGAAGTGGCATTAACCATGCAGGGACCGGGGCAAATGCCTTCCTCGCCCAACGCCACGCCCATCCACCCCAAGCGATGGCACCTCAGACAACCGAGGCGACAAACCCGCCACCTGCTAATAACCTAAACACACATCGCCCCTTCCGGCCTTTCCGAGGGCTTTTCCGCCCGACAATGCCGCCACCGCCTCATCAACGGCTTAAAACCTCCCAAAATGGGCGCAATCTAGCCGCTTATCGGGCGATGGCTGTCCATAGCACGGCGGCTATGCCTTATATTCCTGCCTATTAAACAGCCATTTAAATAGCCATGGCACGCTGGCGCAAATCTGCACCAACCTCCTGCAAGACAGGAACAAAGGATAATTCTTGGGCACGGAAAATACGCATTGTCGGGTACCATGGGGTCCGTTCCCCTTCATCACCCCAACGCCAACACGCATCCCAACGGCTCACAAGCCACACCTCTCGTCCTAACGCCCCTGCCAGATGCAACGGTGCTGTATCGACAGAAATTATAAGGTCCAGAGCTTCCATCAACGCTGCCGTATCGGCCATATCCTGTACTTCATCCATCACGTCATAGACGGGCTGCGGCGTCTCTACCCCCACAAGCTCACCACGCCGTGGGCCATATTGTAGATTAAAGAAATCCGCCTCAACCGTGCCAAAAGCGGCCATCATCTCCGCAAAGCTGCTCGACCGCCGCTTATCAGAGGCCACGTCTTGCGCGCTTGTCCGTGCATCACCTGCCCAAACTAGGCCTACACGCAGACGCCGCGTCTCTAGCTCTTGAGCCTGAACACCCCTTTGCTGGGCAATCACGCGCTCTACAATTTGTGCAAAATGTGCCCGCCGCTCTAACGGCACAGCAAGATAAGGGGTAAAGGGTGGCAACGCCGCAGGAGATTTGAGGTCACACAGATAAGGTAAGTCTGGAATAGGGCAAGACGTATCATATTCTTTAACCCGTTCTGGCGTCTTTAAAAGCTCCGCTACCAAACAGACCTCAACCATGGGATAGGTCTCGGCCAACAAACGAGCTAGAGGCGGAAGGGCCGCTATAGTGATATGCCCTGCTTGACGGGCAATCTCTGGCAAAAAGCGAATGAACTGTATCGTATCCCCTAAACCTTGCTCTTGATAAAAGAGAATACGCTTCCCTGCTAAAGGCACACCCTGCGTTAGACGCGGCAAATCCTTATAAAACCACCATGAAAGATTAGGCATACGCGGCACGCGCCGCACATAACGCGCAAACCCTTCCTCATATGCTCCAGCTTTAAGCAAGGCCATCGCATACCCAAAAGAGACATCCTCATCACGCGAGGCAAGCTCTATCCCCTTTTGATAATAAACCATCGCCTCGCGCGAGCGGTTAAGCCGCTCTAACGCGCAGCCCATATTATTATAGAGAGCAACAGAAGGCGGCCCCTCTTGTAACCATACCGCCAAAACACGCTCGGCTTGGTCTGCTAAGCCTGCCTCTAACAAGCCCATGGAGATATGTTCCCCTGCAAAAAGACGATGTTCAGGGTAATTCTGCGCAATCTCCATAAAGAGGCCGATGGATTCATCACGCTTACCCGCTGCCATCAAAGCCCCGGCAAGGCATAATTTCAACTCCCCTTGCAGGGAGGCCAAAACAGCATGACCCTGTGGCAAAAGCAGCAATGCTTTGCGAAAAATCGCTACAGCAACATCATGATGCGCTGTCTGTTGGGTAAGAAAAAGCCCTGCTGCTAAAAGCACCGGAATATCTTGACTAGCCTGTGCTGCCTGTATCGCAAGACTCGTAGCTTGTACCCCTTGACCCATAGCGTAAAGCTCTTTGCAACAAAGCGTCAAAGCCTCTGGCGTTAGCCCCTCAGGCAGCGCACTTTGGGACGGAGAGGGAGGCCCTTTTGCACCATTATGTTGCTCCACCATTGTCATAACATTCCTCCCTCTATGGCCTAAACCACATCCAACCTTATACATGAACTCATTAGACCATAATTATGCCATAATTGAACTTGCTGCGTAAGGACTTAATGGCTATTCTATACCAAGAATAAGATTTAACTTTAAAAAGGCCTTTAAAAGAGTTTCCGTCCCCTCTGAGGGAGGATCGTTCATCGCCCTATAATCAGCCAGGATGACAATGCCCACTCCCTCTCCCACCACTCAATCCTCCTCTGCTCATGCTGATGGAGCAACACATAAACCTGTCCCCCAAAATGAGAGCGGGGTACATCACATGAGTGGGGCTGTTACCTCCCTATTACGCAACCCGATGAGCCTCTTTAAAAAAGGCGGGGTTGCCTCCTCCCTCTCCACCCGCCTACCGGGGACGGATATTCTGCTCGCTTTAGGGGTGATTCTGCTCATCTCTATCCTCATCGTCCCCTTACCGACGATGATTCTCGACCTCGGCTTATCGCTCTCCATTACGTCTTCTGTCCTCATCCTGATGGTGGCGTTGTTTTTAGAGCGACCTTTGGATTTTACATCCTTCCCCACCCTCTTGCTGCTCACCACCATGTTCCGCCTCTCTTTAGAGGTCGCAACGACACGGCTTATCCTTAGCCATGGCAATGAGGGGGCCTATGCCGCAGGCCATGTTGTGGCCTCCTTTGGCGGCTTCCTCATGGGTAATGATGTAGTGATTGGCGGGATTGTTTTCTGCATCCTGCTTGTTGTCAATTTTATGGTCATTACCAAAGGGTCGGGCCGTATTGCGGAGGTCTCTGCCCGCTTCTTCCTCGATGCTATGCCCGGTAAACAAATGGCCATTGATGCCGACTTAGCCTCCGGAGCTATTAATGAGCGCGTTGCGCGTGGCAAAAGAAAAGAGTTGGAAGAAGAGAGCTCCTTTTACGGGGCTATGGATGGTGCGGCTAAATTCGTCCGCAATGATGCGATTGCGGGGATTCTCATCACCGCCATCAATATTCTAGGAGGGCTAACCATTGGTGTGCTGCGCCATAATATGCCCATCAGCGAAGCAGCGCAGACCTTCACCACCCTCACGATTGGTGATGGGTTAGTCTCTCAAATCCCAGCTTTGCTTGTCTCCCTTGCTGCGGGTATTGTCGTCACCAAAGGCGGGACGGATGGCTCTGCCGATGTCACCTTGTTCCGTCAATTAGGCGGCAATGCAAAACCTCTGGCGATTGCAGCAACACTCTCCGCTGTTTTTGCGCTCATGCCGGGCCTGCCTGCCTTTCCCTTCCTCATGATTTCTATCGCGGCAGGGGTTGGGGCATGGGTCCGCTATAAAACGCCCAAACGTAATGAGGACGAGCCTGACCTGACCCAACCAGCAGCCCCCACCACACAACCCATTACCGAACTCCTCAAAATCGATCTTTTACGGTTGGAGATTGGCTTTGGCTTGCTCCCCCTTGCCAGCGGGGATGACGCCCAGATTACGCGGCAAATCAAAGCCTTACGGCGCAAAATGGCAACGGATATGGGGTTTATTACCCCTTCAGTCCGCATCCAAGATAATATCCAACTACCCACAGATCGCTACGTCATTAAGTTAAAAGAGATTGATATTGCCTCGGGGGAAGTACGGCCTAATCATCTACTGGCGATCTGCCCTACCCATAAAGACGGCCAACCAACATTACCCGGTGAAACAACCACCGAGCCATCTTTTCATCTCCCCGCGATATGGATTGACCCAAATTTAAAAAAACAAGCAACAGACCAAGGCTATACAGTTGTGGACCCGGTGACGGTCATCATCACCCATCTCACCGAATCCATAAGCCAAAATCTAGGCGATTTGCTCACCTATACCGCTACGCAAGCCTTGCTGGATGACCTCCCCGCAGAGGAGCAAAAACTGGTCAATGACCTCATCCCCTCGCAAGTCTCACTCAGCACTGTACAACGTGTCCTGCAATCCTTGTTGCAAGAACGCATCTCCATCCGTGATTTGCCCACAATTTTGGAAAGCATTCAAGAAGGCCACGCTCTCGCTGCAAAGGGCATTAAAGCCCTCACAGCCCATGTCCGTATTCGCCTCTCCCGACAAATCTGCAATAGCTATGTTGGGCCTTCAGGCTGCATCTCTATGATTACACTCTCCCCAGATTGGGAGAATAACATCCTAAATAACACTGTTGGCAAAGGCGATGACCGCACCTTAGCCATGCCACCTGCCATGCTGGACCGCTTTGTCACTGCTCTACGCCAAACCTTCGACCAAACGGCTACTTTGGGAGAGATGCCCGTCATCGTAACCACCTCAGCAACACGGGATTCGGTCCGAATGATTGTGGACCGTATTCGCCCCTCTGTTGCGGTTATGGCGCAAGCAGAAATCTACCCCCGTACGCGCATCCGCACGGTTGCCACAGTGACCTAACCCTATTGATACCCTTATAAACCACCCTCTCCTTTAACTGGATCACGCTCATGACCCGTTCTTCAACCGATCAGCACACCACACAGCCAGTAGAGACGGGCGATGTTGTTCTCCCCTCTAATGCGCTAAGTATCCCAGAGATTCTCGCTTGGCATTCCATCCCCCAAGAGCTTATCACCGCAATGGCCGGTAGCAGCCTTGCTGAAGGGTTAGAGCGTGTTATTCACTTTGCCCCGCTGCCTTTAACACCTGGTATTCCGCTCGCTTTGGGCGGGGCGTCTGGCTCTGGCAAATCACTGACCCTTGCTAAATTAGCCGCACGCTATGCCCGCCAAGCGCGGCAATCAAAAGGTAAACTCCGCCAGCCCCTCGTTTTAGCCTGCGATAGCACCCCCGGCAGTTACATCAAACTGGCTTCGATTCTGCGTGGTTGTGACCTAGAGTTGGTCAAAGCCTATGGCGGCATGGACCCCGAGGAGATTGACGGCCAAGACCGCATCATTCTGGTGGATTTACCGGGGCTTTGTGTCTATTCCCCCACAGCCATGACGGAAATGCGTGAGGTGATAGACCGTACAAAAGCACGCCTCTCATTAGTCGTCCCAGCGGGGATGGACCCAGAAGAAAGCACTGATATTGCTGCGGCCTTCCATCATTGTGGGGCGGATTCACTCATTGCCAGCCGTATGGAGCAAGCCGGGCGTATTGGTAGCATCATTACCGCGGCGGCTTGTGGTTTATCTTTAACCTATGGGAGTTATTCCGGCTCTATCAATGAGGGCTTTACGCAACTCACCCCGGCTATTCTTGCCCGTCGGCTGCTCGTCTTACCGGGGTGATATAAAAGGGGGGCGTTACCCCCCACCAAAACTGCGGACTAAACCACCAGAGACCATCTGGAAGCCATCCACCAATACAAAGAAAATCAATTTAAACGGCAAAGAGATGGTCGGCGGGGGAAGCATCATCATCCCCAAGCTCATCAACACACTAGATGTCACAAGGTCTATCACCAAGAAGGGCAAATAGAGCAAAAAGCCCATCTCAAAACCACGGCTTAGCTCCCCTACCATGAAGGCTGGGACAATCACCCGCCAAGGCGGCCGCACCGTGGTGGTGTGGGTACCATCCTTCCCCTCCACTGGCGTTGCCTCTGGCTTAACACCAGCGAGATGATAGAAAATAGCCACATCATTAGGCCGCGCATTGCGAATCATAAAATCGCGGAACGGCTCTGCCGCTGCTTGCAAGCCTGCAATTTCATCAACGCGGCCATCCATCAGCGGCTCTATCCCTTGCTCCCAAGAGCGTTCCAATGTGGGCTGCATCACAAAAAAGGAGAGAATGAGGGCCAGCGCAATCAGCACCATATTAGGCGGTGTCCCCTGCGCACCAATGGCACTACGTAAAAGCGACAGCGTAATGATAATCCGCGTAAAAGCCGTCATCATCACCAGCAAACTCGGTGCGAGGGAAAGAAACCCCACAATCGCCGTAAGCTGGACAAGACGGCTTGTCGTCCCCGCCTCGCCAATGCCACCGCCTTTACCCATATCAAAAGTGATGGATTGTGCAAAAGCTGGATGCGCTGCCACACATAACAACACGCCACCTATCACCACGCCACACAAAGCCATGATGCCACATATCACGCTCCGTTTTATCGGCTTATGCTGTTTGGCAGCCTTCATCATGGCAAAGCGACCTTTATCACTCTGGTTCATACGCTTACGCCTCTCATCTCTCTGGCTATTACGCTGTCTCTGATGCGCTCTCTTTAAGAGGAGCAATGTCCTTTAAAGGCTGGGTTGGGCCATCGCCTAACCAGCCAATACAGAGGTCTGTTGGGCCACCTGTAAGAATCACCGCTGTGGCCTGCTGCCCTTCCGGGCCTTTTACAGCGACAGAAAAAAGCGTTCGTTTTGCTCCCAAAGGTACGGCATCTTGCACTTTTAAAGCACGCTCCGGGGCCGCTTCAGTTACCTGCAATAAGCGAGGCATACGGTGGCGCATACGGCGTAAGAACCACGGCGTTATGAAAATAAGCCCCACAACAAGCCCTAACGCTAATACGGGATTCATGTGAAACCCCATAACAGCCTGCATCATCGCCCCAGAACCATGAACCCCACTAACTGGTGCTGGTGTCATAATCGGACGAAACCTTACGCACTGGCTGATGACGACATAATCTCCGTCATCGTCACAGCGATATTATCATCCTCAATGATGGTGATTTCCCCACGAGCAATCAGCCGATCATTGGCGTAAATATCAATCGAGGCCCCTAATTTACGATTTAGCGGCACAACAGCCCCACGGCCAAGGCGTACCAAGTCCCGCACGGGCATTTTAACATCGCCCACCACGGCTGTAATTTTGACAGGAACATCAAGAATCGCCTCACGGTCACGGGCTTTTTCCTGCTCGCTATCGTAATATTTACCGGCCCGCTCTGCGCCTTCTTCTGCTACCTCGGACGAAAAATCGGACAAATCAACACCACCAGAGGCCTGCTTATCATCAGGCTGAGGGGCAGTCGCATTAGGGTTGGTCTCTGTCTCATCTGCCATGCTTATTCTCCTTCTTTTTGTACTATATGCGGCTCTACATCCTGCACGGCCTCTTGCTCACTTACAGGAGCCAGCCTGATGAGTGCCTCCACCGCTTCTGCGACACGATGCCGCACGGCCTCTGCCCATTGGCTCTCATCCAACGTGATGCGCGCTTGCGCGGCCGAAATCGCTACACTACCGGCTTTGCGCTCGGCTTCTGCCGTAATGGCAACATCCTTCGCCCCGGCAAGAGCGGTGCGAAGGGCTGGCTCATCAGCCTTAGCGCAATCAAGAGTGATGGTGCCCTCACATTGAGCCACCAATAAGGCGGCGTCCTCAGCAAGCTGATGGCGCAACCCTGTTTGTGAGAGATCTCCCGCAAAAAGCTGCTCAACAACCCGGCACACCCCCTCCACAAATTGCTCTGCAAGCCGCATCATCTTGGCATTACGGTGGGTCTCCTCCTCCTCCATAAACGCTAAGACCTGCGCGATAGAGTTTGCCATCTCATCACTCAAGCTCTGCACGGCATCCCCCTCACCTTGGCGATAACCTTGCTGATAAGCCTCAGCTTTAAGACGTTCCAACTCATCAGGGTGGAGCGTAATGCTCGGCTCTGGCTCCTCCTCCTCATCATCAAGCACCTCTCCCACCACGTCATGCTCATGGCGGGAAAAATCCTCCAAACTCTCACTGAAACTCCACCGCTTGGGCGGAGCAACCTGCTGTGTGATGTTGCTCATCAGATTTACTCGATGATTTCATCTTCAGAGGAGGAAGGCGAAATATCAATTTCACCATCATTCGCCAGACCTTTAATGAGCACAATCAGCTCCATCTGTGCGGCTTCTGCATCACGCAAACGCACAGCCCCCATGCCGCGGATCTCATCCTCCAAGAGGCCCGCAGCACGCTTAGACATGCATTTAAAGAACAACTCCCGCACAGTCTGATTGGCCGCTTTAAGGGCCAAGGGCAGCCGACTTTTTGCCTCGCCATCGCGATTGATCGCTGCCATGACGCGCATCATGTCATCAGGGGTGAGACGCTTGATATCATCGAAGGTGAACTTCAGTTGATTCACCTTCTCCATATCTTCTTCGCTCAACAGGCCAAGCTTCTCCGTGAGGGAAGCCTCCGTTTTGCGATCGAAGTTATTATACACCTCCGCCACGAAAGCATAACTATCGCGCTTGGTGGACCGTCCAAAGGCCATAATCAGCTCCTTACGGAGGGTCATCTCCAAACTCTCCAGCACATCCTTGCTGACAGGACTCATATGGAGGATGCGCATAATTACATCAGTAGCGAACTCCTCAGGGAAAAGCGTAAGCACACGCGCCACATGCGCTGGAGCGATATAGCTAAGGATAACCGCCACGGTCTGCGGTTGTTCATTACGCAGATAATTTGCCAAAGTGGCCTCGGGCATATTGCCCATTTTGGCCCATACGCTACGCCCTGATGGGCCGCGTATATCCTCCATGATCTTCTCGACCACTTCAGCAGGAAGGGCGCGTTTAAGGTAATCTTCTGTCGTTTCATAACTGCCGACAAAGCCATCTGCGCTCGAATATTTCTCTGCAAACTCGTTACAAACAGCTTCAACCCGATCCGCCTGTACAATCCCCAAAACGGACATCGCTTTGGAAATGTCGCGCACCTCATCCTCCTGCAAAGAACGAAAAATACGCGCTGAACGCTCTTGGCCTAGAGCGAGCATCAAAATAGCGGCTTTCTCGCTCCCCTTCATCGCCGCGATTAACCCGGGGCGCGCTGTCTCGGATTGACCGGCAGCGGCATCCAACCCGCCATTCATCATTTGCTCTGCCATGATGGCCCTCCTTAACTCTCTGCCACTGGTTTGGTTGGCTCTGGCTCAGCTAACCAATTACGAATGACGGCAACGGCATCATCAGGGTTCGTCTCAACACGTTGAACAACACGCGCGAGGGCCTCTCGGCGCATCTTCCCTTCCACACCCTCAACGCTGATGCGATCACCACGGTCTACGGCATCATCTGGCTTGGCCTCACCCTCTGCCATACCGGGGGCCGCTGTAGCATCCATCGCAGCAGCATTTTGTGCAGCAGCAGCTTCGCTCCCCTTACGCACACGCCGTAGAATAGGCCCAAAGAGCATTGCCGCCGCGCCGAGGAGCAAGAGAATGGGAACAATCCATTCCGCCAGATAGATAATCTTCTCTCTGGTAAAGAATGGTGTCTCCTCATGCGGAAGGTCTGTCCCACCATCAACACGGAATGGCATTGAAACAACATTGACCTCATCACCGCGTGTCTTGTCATAGCCAATGGTTGTCTGCACTAATTGGGTTAGGCGTTTAACCTCAGCTTCATCCAAAGGCTTCCATGATGGTTTACCGTTTTTATCAGCCGTAACAGTCCCATCCACCAGCACAGCAAGACTAATCCGCGACACACGCGGGCGTGTCTGATTAATAACGCGCGTCCGCTTGCCGATTTCGTAATTATTCGTCTCATCCGTCCGCTCCTCGCTGGAGCCTGTCCGGTTATTCTGCCCTGCATTTGCGTTAGGAAGGTTATTGCCAACGCTGGTATTCTGATTCGCCTCCGTATTGGCACTCTTATCCGTACTCGTGCTTTGGGAGCGCAAGACTTGCTCATTCGGATCGTACGATTCATCGGTCTCATGGATGAGGTCCGTATTCATCGTCACAGCCGCGCGTGCCCGCACATGGCCCATGCCTAATGTAGGAGTAAGAATATCCTCCACCGCTTGCGCAAGACGCTGCTCCTCAGCATGACGTTGCTTTTCTAAAGACGATTCTTGGCCTGCAAGACTATCTGGGTCTCCGGGACGTGCTAGAACATCCCCCCGCGTATCCACGATGGAAATACCATGCGCCTTTAATCCCGGTACTGCTGCAGACACTAGGTTCTGAATCGCGGAAATCGCATCCTCTGATACTGCTCCAGTACGCCCCACATCCAAAATCACACTCGCTTGGGATGGGTTCGTCTCCGTAGAAAATAAGTCACGATGAGGCAAAACAAGATGTACACGCACATTCCTTACACCGTGAATGAGACGGATGGAGCGTTCCAACTCGCCTTCCAAAGCGCGTGTCTCGTCTATGCCTTGCTCAAACTGCGTGCTGGTGAGCGTGCCGCTTTTATCAAACAGCTCATACCCGACAATCCCCCCACCGGGCAGACCCGCCTTGGCCAATAGAAGCCGCGCCTCTGCCACCTTGTTGGTCGGCACATACAAGGTACGGCCATCCGGCCCTGTATTAGTAGGGATATGCGCCTTGGCAAGGTCATCCACCATCTCGGCGGCTTCATTAAGCTCTAAATCCCCATAGAGCAGGGACATAGAGGAGGTACGATTATGAAAAGCAATTACCCCAAGGGAGAGCAACAACATCACCCCTACGACCCCAAGAGCAATAAGCCTTACCCGGCCAAGGCTCTTCAACCCTTCTATAATCTGCGGCAAACGGAGCTTACTAAACTGCATATAACGGGTATCTACCTGCTGCTCTTACGCCGGAAGCAGCAAAGCCCGCTACCGGATTTACCATATAAGCCACAATAATTATGGCAAGACTATCGCTCTCATGTCCTAACTAACCTTCACTATAGCCCAATGTAAAGCCTATATAAGGTTAATTATCGGTGTATGCCTTTACACCTGATTACGGTGCAAAATATTGTGTGCTAGGCGGCACCTTCTTAGCGGGCATCATAAGACGATTAGCGTTTTGCTCTGGCGTCAAACCACGCGGCCCTTCATACGTCTCATGAGCCATATTCGGCGTTAATTCTGGCCGTGCCCAACAATCCACACCATTCCAGCTCTGCGTACAATAAGGCTGCGGAGGCGGGGTGCGTTCTGGTGGGGCGCACCAATCCTCCCCTTCCTCCAAATAACCTGCTTGGCACTGCCGCCCTGTCATCTTGCTAGCCAGATAATCTGGCGCACATGCGCTAAGCCCAACTAAGGTAGGCATAAGCACAAACATCGCCTTCCACGAGCGTGATAATGAACAAGACTGCCCCATGATTCGCTTCTCCTGCATTATCCCCTCATTATTGCCGTGATGGTAAAAGCGGCCCGCTCTGGGGTACCGCCTCATAATGCACACGCTCTGCTGCATCGGCTGCGGGGGCCTCATTCAACCCCGAAGCAGAAGCCCCATCCCCTGCCACAACAGGAATCGCTAAAGCAGGATGATGAAAATGCCGCACACCCACTAAATATTGCGAGACAAGATTCACCCTATCGGGCGTCATATGCGCCATAATACCGGAGAGCTTACGCGTATTCATGGAGGCTGCTATGGCTATCAAGACATGCGGGTCCATAACATCAAAGACCGCAGCCGCCTCTCTAGGGCGCATGACCTCATAAATACCAACCAAGCGTGCCACAGCTTCTTGAGGGACCAACTTATGATTATCCACCGTCTCCGAAAAAGCCGCTTTTGATTGATTCAGCACATGCATCCGCAGCTCCAACGCTTTACGCGCTGCTGCAAAAATACGCTGCTGCTCCTGCATTTGCTGCTCTGTATCATGGTCTGGGACGCCATCTAGCCCCGCTGCCTTAGCAGGCGAGGGCCAGAGCATACCAACACATAAAAATAAGGCAGCAAAGCCACTTACATAACGCAGTCGCCGGGATTGCTGAAAGCACACACCCGCCATTAGCCCCCCAATGGAATCTCGGCGTCTTGTTCCGCCTCGCTAATATCTGGGGTTTTTGCCGCCCAATGAGGGTCTGGCTCATCATCACCGGGGATGACAAGATGAGCCTCATCATGCGCTACAACAGTTTGCCCTTCCCTCTGGGTGTCAGGACGCTGCTGTCCCCCACCCTTACGGGAAACGGAAATACGGACATCCCCTTCAAAGCTTGCATCCTCATGGATAGCACAGCCTGTTGGGCTTCCCATCTCAATCACACAATCAGAAATACGCGCATTAGCACCAGCCGTTAGCCGAGGGGTAGTGAAAGTCACCCCCGTAACGTACCCGTCAATCATCACTGATTGTGCTTCAATCTGGCCGTCTTTTAGGGTGCCACTCTCGGTAAGACAAATATGCTCAGCTTGAAGGGCCGCCTGCTCAACATCACCAGCAATATGCAGGCTCCCCTCCACGACACCACGCAGCGACTGCACAACAAGTCCTGCTGGAATAAAGCCTTCTCTTTGTTTGCTTTCAGACATTTACTCTCTCCCCTTCCCCATAACGGCCATTCCACGCCATCTAAACCATCTTACACAAGCCATGATTATGGCATAAAATGCCATATCGCAATGTGTAAGCCTTATATAGGCCATAAACCTTAATAATGTCCTTTTATATCCCCTTAAAAAGGCAAGACATTCTCTAAAACCTTCTGCCCATAACGCGGCTGTTGATATTGCGAGAGCTGACCACGCCCGCCATAAGAGATGCGCGCCTCAGCAATGCGGTCATGCGTAACGACATTATCTTCAGAGATATCCTGTGGTCGGACAACACCACTCACCATAATTTGCCTTAGCTCACCATTCACGCGGACTTCTTGGCGGGCCACAACGACAAAATTACCATTAGGCAAAACCTGCGTGATGACACCGGCCAATGTGAGCGTCACCGTATCAATACGCCGAATCGTTCCCGCCCCGGTATTCGCGCTAGAGCTGCTCGTATCAAGCGCATCAGCACTCGTCAGGTGAGATAACGCCTTACCTTTAAAGCCAAACAGACTTGGAATCCCAAAAACCTCTGATGCACTACCGGATGCCGTGGTGTTGTTGGTGACATTAGCTGTATCAGCAACCTGAATCTTCACCGTAAGCAAATCCCCCGCTTGCGCGGCACGCTGGTCTTTAAAGAAGGCACGGCTCCCCGGCCGCCATAAACTGCCTACCTCTGTCGGTGGGGCCTGAAGCGGCGGGCTAGGCATAGTAATCGGCCGATAATCGGGGGCTTGCGTGGGGTCAGCCGTCCGCGTCATACGCGGGAGATGGCCCATTTCGCTCATCCCGCTAACCCCTAAACACCCACTCAACCCCACTAAAAGGCCAGGTACCACACCCACGCGCAGCCATGCCCGCTTTGACCATAAGGACATCATGGGCGGCTTCCTCCATCAAGCATCATGGTGTTAATCCCCAGCCTACGCGCTTCTTCCGAATCAGGAGGAATGGCTGTAGAGGACGCATCAACCCTAATCTCGCCCGAGGCACTGACCCGGCCAATCAGTATCATACGACTACCCAGATTAAGCGCATGGACAAATTGCCCACTGCCACCATCTTCTAACGCACGGCCTGTCGCGGTGAGACGGATGCCCGTGCTGTTGTAGCTCAACAAAACAGGGTCTCCGCGATGGACAAGAATGGCACGCCGTAAATCTGTTGCTTCCACAGGTTGACCTGCCCCGACAGTCCGCACCAAGGCCATGCCAATCATCTTTTCTGGCTCTGGCAAAGAGCGTGCTAATGGGGGCACCGTGCCGGTAAAGGCTGGGTCTATCCGCATATCATCTTGCTGAATAATATGGCCTGATGGCAATGCGTGGTCATACACCATCACAGGCTGTACGGGGCGAATACTCCCGCGCACGGTAAAGCTATCCGCTCCTGCCGTACCAGAAGGATGAGAAGGCTGAGCCAGCGCGGTAAAGCGACCTGTTTTATGGTCCCACTCAAAATTAGAGAGCGTAATAGGGTCCGCTTCCCCCTCATCCACCATAACGGGCGTGAAACTAGCAATCTCCACCACGACACTACCCGCACCCTCACCTTGTGCGACCATTTTACGCACCAAAGCGGCAAAATCATCCCGCCCCAACACATGACCAGCCCGTGTAAGAGTCAGACTCGCAGAGGAGGATTGATCATCCCAATCCACTCCATATTGATCCGCTAAGGCGATAAGCTGGCTCCCGCCAATCGTAATGGCTTTCCCCGGCGCAGGGGCTGGGCCAAGGAGGCGATCTTGCCCGCTCTCCAACCCCTCAAAAACATCAGAAAGATAAACGGACGCCCCATGCACAACCCCAGAAGGACGCAATGTTGCCGCCAGCATAGTATGAGGCAGAAACCACCCCGCACCAAGGCAAAGACATGCTGCAATCGCCTTCATCCCACCTATCTTCACCTTACAGAGCCCCTGCATATAGCCCCGCTCTTAACGCAGATTTGTTAAGGTCTGGAGCATCTCATCAGAGGCGGTAATGCTCTTACTATTCATCTCATAAGCACGTTGTGCCGTGATAAGGTCCGTAATTTCCGTCACAGCATTTACAGCGGATTCCTCAACGAACCCCTGCCGAATTGTCCCAAAACCGGTCGTCTCTGGGTTACCGATAATAGGATCCCCCGAGGATGTTGTCTCGGTAAAGAGGTTCTGCCCCATAGCGGCTAGACCATTCTCATTTTGGAAAGTCGTAAGCTGAATCTGCCCCGCTACTTGGGAGTTCGCCTGACCAGAGAGCGTGTATTGCACTTGCCCAGTTTGGTCGATGGTGATGTTTTCAGCATTATTAGGGATCGAAATATTCGGCGTAAGAGGATAGCCATCTGCCGTCACAATCGCCCCATCTTGCGAGAGAGAAAATGTCCCATCGCGCGTATAGGCATATTCCCCATTCGGCAATAGAATACGGAAATAACCGCGCCCTTCTACTGCGAGATCCAACGCATTACCGGTTTGAGCCAAACTACCTTGCTCGTTAATCCGGTAAATAGCTGCGGTACGCACACCCAAACCAACCTGCGCCCCGGCTGGCACGCGGTAACCAGTATCAGAACTCATCGTCCCGACCCGGCGGAGGTCTTGATAGATAAGGTCCTGAAACTCCGCCCGGCGTCTTTTATAGCCTGTAGTCGTCATATTGGCGATGTTGTGGGAGATGGTTTCCACATTGGTGGACTGGGCCTGCATCCCTGTCGCGGCAACATCGAGTGATCTCAGCATAAATGGGCATCCTTAAAGATTCTGCCACCATCGCCATGGCAAGCACAATAAACGCATTACTATGCCCTCTCATAAACCAGAGAAGTTCCTTTTATCAAGGATATTTATATGAACACATCATGAATAAGTCCTTAATTAGGTAGCTTTATCAAGGTTAAATTAAAGCCATATACCAACAAAAAGCCTATAGGAGCTTTACATAAGGCCATAATAATGCGATTAAAACGCCCAATATGGCATAAATAGCCTTTATAAGGACGTTCGGCATGGACATAACCGGTTATCTTGCACTAGCCCGTATTGATGCCCTCACACGCGGGCTTGAGGTCACCACGAACAATCTGGCCAATAGCAGCACGGATGGCTTTAAGGAGCATCGTGTCCTCTTTTCCGACTATCTCTCCCGCCAACATGGGGCCGATTTGGTCAATGGGGAGAAAGTCCTAACCTATAGCCAAGACCGCTCTACTTATTTAGACACACTTCAGGGCGAATTACGCCAAACAGGTAACCCGCTAGACCTAGCTATTAATGGGTCGGGTTATTTTGTGGTCCGTACACCACAAGGACTCCGCCTTACCCGCAATGGCCAGCTCCATCGTGGTGAGGATGGTACGATTGTCGATTCGTCAGGGGACCCAGTGTTGGATGATCAACGCCGCCCTATCACGCTCAACGCTGATGAGCAGATTCTCCCCCTCGGCATTGGGGCTGATGGCACCATCTCTACCGAAAAAGGCATTATCGCTAAATTAGGCCTTGCTACAGTGGAGAATCCTAATACGCTCCATGCTGAAGGTAATCATCTTTTTCGTCCCACAACGGAGCTACAAAACGTCCCCACCCAAGAGATTCGGCAAGGGATGTTAGAATCCAGCAACGTCAATGCGGTGGAAGAAACCACGGCAATGATTAAGACCCAACGGGAATATGACCTTAATTTTCAACTCTTACAAACTGAGTTTACCCGCCGCCTTAACGCGATTGATAAAATCCCCGCTGAGCCTACAACATAACCCCCCTAGCAAGGTTAAGGAATTGTTAGGCAAAATATATGCCTTGTGTTTAACTTCATGTAACCCTCACGCCGTATGGTAAGCCTTATCAAAGCCCACCTTGTGCTTTTCTAGGTTATTGGCCTTTACGCCAGCCTTTTCATTCTGGGAGAAAGAACATGAGTCTCGGTCTATCCCTCAATATCGCTTCCAGTGGGCTTAAAACCATTGAGAACGAGCTTTCAACAACATCTGATAATATTTCTAATGCTTCGACCCCCGGTTATGTGGCAGCCACGCCAACGCCAACTTCTATGGTTGTCTCTGGGATGGGCGTTGGCGTTACAACCAATCATAACCGCCTCGTTGTATCGCAAGCGTTGCAAGATGCACTCTATCACCAAAATGCGCAGGTTGCAGCCCTCACAGCCACCAGCAACTCCTTAGCGGCTGTCTCCTCCGTACAGGGGACGACAACAAGCTCTGATGGCTCCACAGCAGTGGGCACGCTAACTAATAACCTGCAAAATGTTAATAACGCTTTTGTATCGCTCACCAGCACCCCGCAAGATAGTGCCGCCCAAAAAACGGTTATTTCTGCTGCTCAAACATTAGTCAGCAACATCCATACGCTCTCCTCCGTCTATCAAGCACAACGCCAAGGTGCGCAGGATGCGGTGACGGATAGCGTCTCAGGCATTAATACCGACCTAACAACGATCGGCCAGCTCTCCCAGCAAATCATGTTGGCACGCTCCTCCCATGCCGATACCTCAGACCTTGCCAATAAACGCTATGAAGCTATGCAGAGCCTCTCTAGCAAATTGGGGGTTAGTTTTACCGAGAAGCCCAATGGCGACATGCTCGTCTCCACACAAGATGGCACAAGCCTTCCCACCCGGCCGGACCAGCTTGGCTTATCCAATGGGCTATTAACAGGCCCAAGCTCCACATGGCCGCTCACTACACAAAATGCCACGCTAAGCTCCAGCATGTATCACGCCACAGATGGTAGTGATAAAGGTGTGCCGGGCATTATGCTCGCTGGGAAAGACATCACCTCCCATCTAACAGGCGGGACATTGGGGGCGAATCTTACACTGCGCGACCAAACCTATCCGCAGATGCAAGCCCAGCTTGATTCCTTCTCCTACACCTTAATCAACCGCTTCAATGCTGCTGGTGTGTCACTCTTTAGCAATGGGACGACACAAAATCTCTCCTCTGACCCAACCAAAACAGCACCAAATGGACTCGTTGGGCTTTCCTCTCAGCTTGCTGTCTCTGATAGCTACCTCCAAGCCCCTGCGCGCCTGACTGAAAACCTCACCGGCCTTCAGCACTCCAACATCAAACCCAATGCTGTACTCAATCAGGCTTTTGGGAGTGGGCCTTCCTCTGTGACCAATAACCTCATGGCCCCTATGTCCGGTTTGGGGCCAGATGGCCAACAATCCACAGGCTATGAAGGCGCACAAAGCCTGACCCAGCTTGCCACAGCCCTAACGGCAAATCAGGCACAGACCATTAGCCAGTCCAATAGCGACCTTAGCACAGCAACCTCCATCCAAACGTCACTTTCCACCAAAGTGGCCAGTGTCTCTGGCGTGGATGTCAACAGCCAAATGGCGGCTGTTGTCGCCTTAAAGACCTCTTATTCCGCCAATGCTAAAGTCGTCTCTATGGTGCAAACCATGTTCGATACCCTCCTTAACGCGGTGCATTAAACACACCGCCCCTCTCTTTACGCCCTTTATCATAAATAGGAGTTCCCCCTCATGAGCATGAGTGTTGGCCAATATGGTGCCTCTGGGGCAGAATTAATCCTCAATGCCGGAATTAAACAAATTGAAGCCGCTCAAAGCGATGTCGCGTGGCAAAGCTCACAAGGGACAATCTCCTCCAGCATTGCAGGGCTAGGAAGCAACCGTCAGGCGGCCCTCACCCTTAGCCCTAAACTCTCCGAGTTAAACAGCTATCAAAGCAATATCTCTATTGTGCAGAACCGCCTCTCCCTCGGCTCCACTGCCTTTACACAAATTACCGACCTCGCACAGTCCCTCAACACTATGTTGCTGAACATGACCTCCTCCGAAGGCGGCTCCACCACAGCAACAAACGCCGCGGCGGATTCAGCCCAAAAAGGCCTCAGCACGTTAGGGACAATCCTCAACACATCTGATGGCTCAAGCTTTCTCTTTGCTGGGCATGATACAGCCGCAGCCCCCGTTACCTCCCCCTCTGGCCTCTCCAGCAGCACGCTTGCTCAAACAATCTCTAAGCAGCTCTCTGGCCTAACTGACACGAATAGCGACACTATCTTCCAGCAAGCGACAACCGCGAGTGCCGATAATAGTACCGCTATGAGCGTCTTCTCACCCGCTTTATCCGTCTCTGCTGATGACGCAACGACCCTACGCGCTACAGCCGTCATCGGGCCAAATGATAATATCATCACAACCGCTCCTGTCGCGACAGAAGGCGGCCAGGCCTCTGCCACCTCCACAGGCTCACCTATACGCGACCTTATGCGCGATATGATGTTAATGTCCGGTATGAAGGGCATGAGCACAACAACACCCGGCTTTACAAAACTTGTCACCCAAATGCACAGCTCACTAAGCCAGACCATCAATCAGCTCATTGACATGAATACAAGCATGGGGGTGACACAAAACACACTCTCCCGTCAGAAGGGCATCTTCTCCAGCGTTACATTGATGGTAAAGACCCAACTCTCCAACAATCTTGATGCAAATCTTGCTGAGGTCGCCACACGCTCATCCGACCTTAATCTTCAGCTCAAAGCCTCCTTCTCGCTTATTGCTGATACGAAGAACATGTCCCTCGCTGATTATCTCTAAATATCTAACATTCATCCTCCTCCCCAAAAAAAGGCCGCTCTCCCCATAGGAGGCGGCCCTTTTTATAGGATTTGCGCTATAAGATTACAGCTTATCAAACCCCGTGAAAGATAAAGCCTTTACAGCGGCCTCTTGGTCTTGCTCATACGTCCCACCAGAGACCCCAAGGCCACCTATAAGGCGGCCTTGATAAAAAATAGGATACCCACCCCCAACAGCCATCAAACGCGGATGACTAGCAAGGGGAGCCATGTGAGACTCTTGCACCAGGCTGTTCCATATATGGGTTGGTTGCCCAAAAGAACAGGCCGTCCATGCTTTATCACAGGCTATTTCCGCTGTCAGAAAGGCCGCTTCGTCAGCTCGCCCAAAAGCGCGTAAATGTCCCCCCGCATCCATCACCGCGATGGAAAAAGCAATCTTTTGGGCCGCACCTTCTTTTAGAACCGCCTCGATAAGAGCCTGTGCAGCCTCCCATGTAATCTGCGCTGTTTCCTGCTGGTATTTTACGGGCATGATAAACCTCCTCTTATGCTTTATGGCCCATTGCACGCTTTACTGCCGCAACAATCTGCGTCGCACCGGGGATATAGGCTTCCTCCAATAATGGGGAGAACGGCACCGGCGTGTGAGGCGCGCTCACCATCTGCGGGGCTGATTTAAGAGAAGAGAACCGCTTTTCGACCACCTGCGCCATAATATCCGCCTCGACACCCGCCTTAGCAAGCTGCGTAGCGGCCTCCAAAGCGCGAGGCACCATCGGCCCATAGGTGATGATCGACACATCACGCCCCTCCCGCACATGCTGTGCTGTCCCAAAAGGCACCGTATAAGGGGCTTCTGGCACTGGGCCTGTCATCTCATAAAACGCTTTAGGCTCGCAGAAAATGACGGGGTCTTTATCGCGGATAGCCTCAATCATCAGCCCCTTTGCATCATAAGGCGTGCTCGGGCAGACGACCTTTAACCCCGGAATATGCGTAAAAAGGGATGTCAACATTTGCGAATGTTGAGCTGCACCATTAATCCCCGCCCCAACCATCGTGCGGATGACCAACGGAATCTCTGCCGTGCCGCCAAACATATAACGAATCTTCGCCGCTTGGTTTAAAAGCTGGTACAAAGCATACGCCCATAACGTCGATAAACGGCACTTCTGCAACAACGGGCACACCAGAGAGTGCCGCCCCTACGGCAGCCCCAACATAGGCCATTTCCGTTGGTGGGGCATCAATAACGCGGTCGCCATATTTACTATACAGCCCCTTTGTCACGCCAAGGACACCCCCCCCCCAGCAATCAACATCTCCACCAGCATCCACACTGGCTGCCTCCACAAGCGATTCGACCTCACGATCCACCGCCTCAAGCTCTGATGAGCTAAGCCCTTCTTGTACGGCTTGATGCCTAAACCGCTTTAAACAATCCTGATTCGCCCGTGCCTTGGCCACTTCTCCAGTAGGGCGATAAACCTGCGTATCCCCTTCAAAATGACCATAAAAACGTACAGTCTTACATTCCAACAACACAGGCCCATGCCCTGCGCGCATCTGGGCAATTAACTCCCCTGCGGTGCGATAAACCGCAAAGAAATCCGGCCCATCCACCGTTACGGCGGGCATACCAAAACCTTTAGCGCGGTCCTCGTAACTCGTGACAGAGGTTGTTCTTTGCTGCGGTGTTGATTGTGCGTAATGATTATTCTCGACAACGAACATCATAGGCAGCTTCCATACGCTGGCGAGGTTCATGCTCTCCAGCAGGCCCCTTCATTCACACCGCCATCACCACCAAAGACAACAGCGACATGGCCTTTCCCTGCCAGCTTATCAGCCAGAGCCGCCCCACATGCGAGCGGAGCCCCCGCACCTAAAATACCATTAGCCCCCAACATGCCCTTGCTGAGATCAGCAATATGCATGGAACCCCCTTTGCCATTGCAAACGCCTCCTTGGCGGCCGTAAATCTCCTTCATCATCGCCATAACATCCACCCCTTTGGCGATGCAGTGACCATGCCCGCGATGTGTACTAGCAATTTGATCTTCATCTGTTAAATGGCTGCAAATCCCTACTGCCGTAGCCTCTTGCCCTGCATAAAGATGGGCAAATCCGGGGACGCTGCCCGTTTTATAATCCTCATGCAGACGGTCCTCAAAAACACGAATAGTCTTCATCCGCCGATAAGCTGCCAATAAAACATCATGAGGGATTGGCGTATTTTTGTCTTATTTTCTCTCGTCTTTAGCGTTCATTCTTTCCTCCTAGGCAAAGTATATGGCACTATCTCAATGCCTGTTGTTATCTCTATGCCCGTTAGAGGAGAAACCGATAGAACTATCCTGCACAAAACTTGCCTTATCTTCCAAAAATTATGACCCATAAAAAGAACGCCACCGTGGTATCACGATGGCGTTCTTTGTAACCAAACCCAAAAGGAACCAGCCCCGTAGGGCTAGGCTTCCCCCTCTTACTGGAAAAGAGACAGAATGTTCTGGGACTGACCATTAGCAATGGAGAGGGACTTAATACCCAAAGATTGCTTGGTCTGCAGGGAGGTCAGCTTAGCAGACTCAGCGGACATATCCGCATCAGTCAACGCACCAGACGCCGCTGTCAAAGAGTCGGCAGATTTCTGACCATAATCGCTCATGGAATCGATAAGCTTCTGGTTGGAGCCAAGGTCAGAGGTGACGTTTGTCATCGCCTCAATAGCTTTCTGCACCTGCGAAATCATCTTCACGACGCCCTGCTTCGGATCCCCCGCATAAGCATCGCTTAGGCGTGCACCATTAGCTGTAGCAGTGAGGAAGATATTCACATCTGGGTCCACACCTGGTGTAGCACTACCGGGGGTTAAACCCAGCATTTCTGACAAGATATGCCCAACACCATAGCCTGTGGTCGCGCCAATCATGCTGCCATAGCTTGTCAATGTTTGCGTATCACCCTGCACGCCCGTCACATAGGTAAGGCTATTGGAGGTAATGCCCAACCCATCAGTCGTGCCGCTCAATGTCCCACCGGAGAGGAGATTGATGCCCTTTGTGGTCGCATTACGCGCAATCGTATCGATGGACTTCATGTAGCCCGTGATTTCTTTATTCAACTGACCAAGGGATGTTTCACTCCCAATGTTATTACCCACCGTTGTAATAGCATTCTGCACATCTTGCAGAACCTTGATGATGCTATTTGCCGCAGAGTTGGTAGAGCTAACAATCTGAGAGGCGTAGCTCAACCCATCATTCACAGCACTCTGCCCAGAGATATCACCGCCAATTTGTGCGGAAATACCAAAAGCAGCTGGGTTATCAGACGCATTGGCCACCTTCTTACCGGTGGAGACGGCGTTCTCTGTTTTAGCAAGTTCACTCTGTGTGGTGTTCAATGTCTCCAAGGCGACCATGGAGGATGTGTTTGTGTTAATGGAAAGACTCATAGTCTTTTCTCCCAGCTCATCTAAATCAAAAGCAACGGCAAGTCGTTGACAGAACTATACAACCACAGAAATTTTACAGGATTCTTACATTAAAGAATAAAAATCACCTTTATTTTAGACAACAACGTAAAGAATTAACCTTATTAACTATATATTTATTATATCTTACCATAAAAAGAACGCCACCGTGGTATCACGATGGCGTTCTTTGTAACCAAACCCAAAAGGAACCAGCCCCGTAGGGCTAGGCTTCCCCCTCTTACTGGAAAAGAGACAGAATGTTCTGGGACTGACCATTAGCAATGGAGAGGGACTTAATGCCCAAGGATTGCTTGGTCTGCAGGGAGGTCAGCTTAGCAGACTCAGCGGACATATCCGCATCAGTCAACGCACCAGACGCCGCTGTCAAAGAGTCGGCAGATTTCTGACCATAATCGCTCATGGAATCGATAAGCTTCTGGTT